>NZ_JBQKDO010000054.1:0-301 GCF_052121795.1 Collinsella sp. LCP19S3_B7 | reverse complement strand
CGCCCGGCCCCTCGCCGAGCAGCGCCGCGATCGCCGCCTCGTCGGAGAACTCGGCGCCGTTGTCGGTGAGGACGGCGCGGAACACGCGGCGCGTCCCGTCGGCGCCGAGGACGGCCCGGACGCCCTCCAGGGCGTCCGCGACGCACCCGGCGGTCTTCTCCTCCAGCGGCAGCGCGAGCTGGAGCCTGCTGGTGTTAGCGCTAATCTAAAATTGACCACTTTCGCAAACGCATCTCGCCGAATGCGCTAACGCGCTTTCGCCGACCCCGCTAACGTACTTTCACCAACTGCGCTAACGGAA
>NZ_JBQKDO010000053.1:0-306 GCF_052121795.1 Collinsella sp. LCP19S3_B7 | reverse complement strand
TCGCACGGAGAGCACATTAAGTGCTCTCCGGCTCGTGCGGAACTCGCGATAAACTTTACCCGCGGCCCCCGCCGGGAATAGCAAAAGGGCTGGTGGGTGCTGTTTGCGATTTGGTTAGACATTTCTACATAGTCATCAGATTTCCGAGCTGTTGGTAGCTGAACTTTCGGCATATTCCCAGATAAAACCGACCAAAATAAACCTGTCCCTTTTTGGCAGGTCTGGGGCCATCGGGGGCCGGGGCGGGTTAAGTTTGTCGCGAGTTCCGCACGCAAAGGAAAGCACTTAATGTGCTTTCCGTCTTGC
>NZ_JBQKDO010000052.1:0-341 GCF_052121795.1 Collinsella sp. LCP19S3_B7 | reverse complement strand
CGGCTTTTAAAACGTCCTGCACCGCCCTCAGCACCGCGTTCTCGAGCCTGAGCCGCTCGATCAGGGCGTCCTTGTCCTCCGGGTCGATGTCGGGGTAGTCGGGGCCGTCCCCGACGAGTCGCGGCAGGTCCATTCCTCCACCGGCCCTTCCCGCGGGCTTGCGCACGTCCCTGATCCAGCGCCAGACGGACGTCTTGCCGGGCCCGCCGAGTATCTCGGTTATCTCCATGACGGTGAGCCCGGCGCCGCGAAGCGCCCTGGCCCTCTCCACCATTCTCCTACTGTATGCCATGCGGACTCCGTTCCGGACCTCAACGGTCCAACTTTTTGTCCGCAGTCCC
>NZ_JBQKDO010000051.1:0-371 GCF_052121795.1 Collinsella sp. LCP19S3_B7 | reverse complement strand
GCAGTCGCGCATGAGGTGGACCGCGCAGCGCTGCCACGCGGCGCCCTGGAAGACCTCGCCGAGCGCCCGGACGAGCCCCGGGTGGGCGTCCGAGACGACGAGCCGCACGCCAGCCGCCCCGCGCGAGCGGATAGCCCGCAGGAAGGCGAGCCACGAGTCGTAAGACTCGGTGTCAACCACGTCGACACCAAGGACGCGCCTCCAGCCGCCCGCATCGCAGCCGATGGCGGTGACCACGGCGGTGGAGGCGACGCGCCCCTCGCGGCGGCACTTGACGTAGGTCGCGTCGAGCCAGACGTAGGGCACCGGCGAGCCGTCGAGCGGCCTTCCGCACAGATCCTCGATGTCTGCGTCCAGGCTCGAGGCGATTG
>NZ_JBQKDO010000050.1:0-389 GCF_052121795.1 Collinsella sp. LCP19S3_B7 | reverse complement strand
ACACCGTGAGACAATGGCTCTACGTATACCGGTCGTTCGGAAGCGAGGTGCTGCTATCCATGGACGGCAAGCAGACCAGGTACACATACGAGCAGAAGGTCGCCGCCGCCTCGGCCGTGGTCGACGGCGGCATGGGCAAGCAGGACGCCATGAAGGCGTTCGGGGTCATGTCCCTGGCGCCGCTCAAGAGATGGTGCGCGCTCTACCGCGAGGGCGGCGCCGAGGCGCTCAGGCCCAAGCCCAGGGGCAGGCCGAAGGGGTCCGGCCCCAAGTCGCGCGGGCGCACCCGCGAGCAGGAGCTCGAGGAGCGCTGCCGAAGGCTCGAGACCGAGGTGGCCTACCTAAAAAAATTGCGTGCCCTGGTCGAGAGGGACGGGCTCTGACCAGGG
>NZ_JBQKDO010000049.1:0-446 GCF_052121795.1 Collinsella sp. LCP19S3_B7 | reverse complement strand
CCTCCTCCTCATCCACCTCGGGACGAGCCCCTCCTCGCGCATGATGCGCCGGACGACCTTCTCGGAGACGCGCACGGGGTCGTCGAGCTCGCGGAGCCTGCGCACCACGAACCGGTAGCCGCGCGCGCCGTCGCCGTCCTCCAGGAACACCCGCCGCACGACGTCCCTCAGCGGCGCCAGGCGGTCCGGCCTGGCGATCGCGCGGCGCTGGTAGTCATAGGAGCTCCTCGATATCCTCAAGAAGCCGGTGAGTTCTCTCAAGGACCACTTCCCCGCAGGCCTCAGGCGGTCTATCACCAGGGTCTTCTCCCTGTTCGACATCCCGTCGAGGCTCCCGGCTTTTAAAACGTCCTGCACCGCCCTCAGCACCGCGTTCTCGAGCCTGAGCCGCTCGATCAGGGCGTCCTTGTCCTCCGGGTCGATGTCGGGGTAGTCGGGGCCGTCCC
>NZ_JBQKDO010000048.1:0-449 GCF_052121795.1 Collinsella sp. LCP19S3_B7 | reverse complement strand
CCGCCGTTGCGCGCCGCCATCTGCTCGGGCGACAGCCCCCGGCGCAGGCAGTCCCTTATCGCCTCCAGCCTGGCCGCCGCGGCGGGCTCGTCGGCGTCTATCCCGCGCCTGGACGAGACGAGGACCGAGTCGGCGCACAGCTGCGCGGCCCGGGCCTCGTAGAAGACGTGGGGGCGGCGCTTGCAGCCGATCGCGCGGTACCGGCCGCAGCCGTTGCAGCATCGCGGCCACGCCGCCAGGCGCGGGCAGGCCGCCGACAGGTCGGCGGAGGCGTCCACGCGCTCGCCGCGCCTGGCCTTCGGCGCCGTCACGAACCTGTGCGACGCCACCTCGGCGCTCACCGTCGAGGGCGACCTGCCCAGCTCCCTCGCGATCTCCCTGCACGACGCCCTGCGCTCCAGCATCCTCTGGACCGTGTCCCGCTCGTGCCTCGTGAGCCTTCCGTAGGC
>NZ_JBQKDO010000047.1:0-563 GCF_052121795.1 Collinsella sp. LCP19S3_B7 | reverse complement strand
GGGACTGCGGACGATTTCCTGGACCGCTAAATCGCGGCCATCCCCAGCGACGACCGGTAGTCGTCCGGTGTCGCGCCACCGAGCGCGTCGCTTGCCCGCTCGGAGTTGAAGCGCCCTATCCACGCGCCGAGGGCCTCGATGAACTCCCCGGGCGACCAGCCGGACCAGTCCCTCCCGTGGAAGAACTCCTTCTTGAGCAGGCCGAAGAAGCCCTCCATCGCGGCGTTGTCGGGGCTGCAGCCCTTGGCCGACATGCTCCTGACCAGGCCGTTCCGCTCGCATATCGATATCCAGCCCGGCCAGCGGTAGTGCACGCCGCGGTCGGAGTGGATCACGGGGCGCTCGCCGGGCGCCAGCCGGGAGCACGCGTCCGACAGCGTCGAGTTCGCGAGGTCGGCGTCCGGGCGCTCGCCCGCCCGCCAGGCGACGACCGAGGAGTCGAAGCAGTCCCTGATGGCGGACAGGTACACCTTGCGGCCCGTCGGCAGCCTGAACTCGGTTATGTCGGTGAGCCACAGGAAGTTCGGCAGGGCCGAGCGGAAGTCGCGGCGCACGAGGTTCGG
>NZ_JBQKDO010000046.1:0-579 GCF_052121795.1 Collinsella sp. LCP19S3_B7 | reverse complement strand
AGTTCCGTTAGCGCAGTTGGTGAAAGTACGTTAGCGGGGTCGGCGAAAGCGCGTTAGCGCATTCGGCGAGATGCGTTTGCGAAAGTGGTCAATTTTAGATTAGCGCTAACAGAGCTGTACCGGCGGCGGGAGCCCCGGCGGCGTATCGCGCACCGGATGCCCATCTCGCGCATCATCTTGAGCACGGTCTTGTCGGCCACGACCGCGCCCAGCTCGGCGCGCAGGCACATGGCTATCTGCCGGTGCCCGCAGCCGTTGGCGGTGCGCGAGAATATCTCGGCCGCGGCGTCGCGCAGCTCGGGCCTGGTCGGCCTCCGCGGGTGCGCCAGCGCGTAGTAGTAGGTCGACCTCCTGAGCCCCGAGCACTCCAGCAGGTGGCGCAGGGAGTGCCCCTCCGCCCTCAGCGCCCTCACCGCCTCGGCCGCCGCCCTGGTCAGAGCCCGTCCCGCTCGACCAGGGCGCGCAATTTGTTTGTGTCAAGCTCGGGCTTTCAATTGAGGCAGCGGTTCTTTTCACACGTGGCAAGGAAAGGTTTCAGGTTTGGCAAAGGCGTGCCTCTTTCTCTCTTTGGCTTTGCCT
>NZ_JBQKDO010000045.1:0-627 GCF_052121795.1 Collinsella sp. LCP19S3_B7 | reverse complement strand
TGTTTAGGGCAATCTGATTGTTGCTAGTGCGGCACCCATTCTTTTCATCTACGGAAACGAAAAATTTCAGAAAAGGCAAAGGCATGCCGACCAGCTAGGCCTACCGTTGCAATTGCAGCTACCAACTGACAATTGCACAGGAGGCAGGAAGGATGATCAGCATGCCAATGATCGAAAGTATACGAGAGATGTCGAGAAGGGGCCTCTCCAATGCGGAGATACAGCGCAGGACGGGGATATCCCAACCGACGATCCGCAAGTACATCGCGATGGACGATTTCTCGCCGCAGGCCCCGAGCCTGCAATCGCGCCCGTCGATCCTTGACCCTTACAAGCCCTTCGTCGACGAGATCCTGCTCGGCGACCAGCGCGTATGGCGCAAGCAGCGACACAGCGCAAAGCGCATATACGAGCGCTTGCTGGACGAGACCGCCTACGACGGCGGCTACGGAACCGTCAAGAACTACGTGAGGAGGCGCAAGGCCGAGATATCCGCGGCGTCCGACTGCTATATGGAGCTTGTCTGGGCGCCGGGGGAGGCGCAGGCCGACTTCGGCGACGTCGACGTGCTGGCCGGGGGAGAGCGCGTGAGGATGCACTTCCTGGTGCTCAGCTTCCCCTTCTCCA
>NZ_JBQKDO010000044.1:0-653 GCF_052121795.1 Collinsella sp. LCP19S3_B7 | reverse complement strand
TGTTTGTGTCAAGCTCGGGCTTTCAATTGAGGCAGCGGTTCTTTTCACACGTGGCAAGGAAAGGTTTCAGGTTTGGCAAAGGCGTGCCTCTTTCTCTCTTTGGCTTTGCCTCTTAGCCCCTTCGGGCCATAGGCGAGGCCTCCATCCTCTTCGTCGGCCCCTCGAACACGACCAGGTGGCCGTAGTGGACGATTCGGTCGATCATGGCAGCCGCCATCTGGTCGTCGGTCAGGATCTTTCCCCACCTGCTGAACTCAAGATTCGTGGTCACGATAAGGCTTCTCCTCTCGTAGCACTTGTTCACCACCTGGTACAGGAGCTTGGCGCCATCTTGGTTTATGGGAAGGTACCCAAGCTCGTCCAGTATCACCAGATCGGCCCTCTCGACCTCTTTGAACACCTTCTCCAAGGTTCCCTCGGCTTCGGCCTTGGTCATCCTCACGACGAGGTCTGCGATCGTCGTGAACATCACCGTCATCCCCATGGCGCAGGCTGCGGTTCCGCACGCTATGGCCATGTGGGTCTTGCCGTTCCCCACGCCGCCGTACAGGACGAGGTTCTGCTTGTCTGCAATGAACCTGCAGCTCTCGATGCCCCCGCGTCCGATCTCCTCCGGCACCTTTACCCTCGACCAGTCGTACCCTTCGAAGGTC
>NZ_JBQKDO010000043.1:0-727 GCF_052121795.1 Collinsella sp. LCP19S3_B7 | reverse complement strand
CCTCGCAGTATCCGGTTCTCAAGGTGCACGCCTGCGCCGGTTCCCGGTCCGACCGGGCCGCGCGGCAAGGAGATATATTGCCAGACCGGAGGGGCCCGCGGGGCGGGAATCACGCACTCCATATTTTGTTCACAAATGAACCAGAGGGCCCTGGAATCCGACAGGGTCTAATCGACGATCATATATCTCAGACAGACCGTATGACCTCGGTGTTTATGCTGTCCGATGTATACGTATCGGTTATATACCCAAACCAGAATTAAATAGCACCTAGGAGATAGATTGCGACGGTTCCCCTTATAAAGCCTTTACGCGACAAAGGACCCCGCCAGACAGCGCTGGAGCCCCATTAGTGTGCAATCCTAGCCGAAAGACGTGAAACGCGAGAAAAGATTGATTTGTAATCTAAATTGGGAGATCCATCTAGGAAATACGCAACCAGCCAAAGGAGCGTTCCTAAGTGCGGACTGTAAAGAACGAGTCCCAAAAACAGGCCTCGAAAAGAATCAACCCACTTCATATGCTATTGCGACTTCAGAATAAAGAAATCAACTATCTAGAGCCACGGATCAATACAAACGCAAAAAAGGGGGAGGCCGCGAGGCCTCCCCCTTCTCAGTCCAAGCGCACGGCTCGGTGCCGTCCACCGGTCAGCGGCGCCCTGGCCTCCCACGGGCTGGCCCCGCAGTACTCTCGGCGCGATGGGGCTTAGCTTCCGGGTTCGGAA
>NZ_JBQKDO010000042.1:0-804 GCF_052121795.1 Collinsella sp. LCP19S3_B7 | reverse complement strand
CTCCGCCGTGGTCGACGGCGGCATGACGAAGGCCGAGGCGATGGCGGCGTTCGGCATAATGTCGATGTCGCCGCTCAAGAGATGGTGCGCGCTCTACCGCCGGGGCGGCGCCGAGGCGCTCAGGCCCAGGCCCAAGGGCCGGCCAAGCGGTTCCAAGGCGAGGCCGCGCACGCGCGAGCAGGAGCTCGAAGAGCGCTGCCGAAGGCTCGAGACCGAGGTGGCCTACCTAAAAAAATTGCGTGCCCTGGTCGAGAGGGACGGACTCTGACCAGGGCGAAGGTCGAGGCCGTGAGCGCCCTGCGCGAAGAGGGGTACGGGCTGGGGTGCCTGCTGGAGTGCGCCGGCCTGGCGAGGTCGAGCTACTACTACGCGCTGTCGCACCCGAAGGCTCCCACCAGGCCCGAGCTCTGGGAGGCCGCCGCCGAGATATTCTCGCGCACGGCCAACGGGTGCGGCCACAGGCAGATCGCCATGTGCCTGCGCGCCGAGCAGGGCGTGCGCATAGCCTACAAGACCGTGCTGAAGATGATGCGCGAGATGGGCATCAGCTGCGGGATCCGCCGCGAGACCGACTACCACAGGTACAACTCGTACAGGGGCAAGGTCGGAAAGACCTTCGAGAACGTCATCGGGCGCGACTTCGCCGCCGACGGGCCGTGGGAAAAGATGGGCACCGACGTCACCGAGTTCAAACAGCCCTGGGGCAAGGCCTACTTCGCGCCGGTCTACGACTTCGGCAGCAAGGAGATCGTCGCCTGGTCCACGTCGCTGCACCCCAACATGGCTCAGCAGCACGAGCTGCTC
>NZ_JBQKDO010000041.1:0-807 GCF_052121795.1 Collinsella sp. LCP19S3_B7 | reverse complement strand
CAACCGCATAGCGGAACACGGCCCGCGCCCCGTCATATGATTTCTAGCGACTAAACAACAAATCACCGACGAAGGGGGCACGGGCCGTGTCTGCGAACATCGTATCAGTCGACGAGGAGTCGCTGCGCAACGACATAAAGAATCTGGTGAGGAAGACCGTCGAGGAGACGCTCAACGCACTGCTCGACGAGGAGGCGTCCGAGCTCGTCGGGGCCGAGCGCTACGAGAGGACGGCGGGCCGGGAGGCCTACCGCAGCGGCCACTACACGAGGAGGCTCGTCACGGGCGCCGGGGAAGTCGAGCTCAGCGTGCCGAAGCTCCGCGGGGCGACCTTCCAGACGGCCGTCATCGAGCGCTACCGCAGGCGCGAGACCTCGGTCGAGGAGGCCATCGTCGAGATGTACCTGGCGGGCGTCTCCACCAGGAGGATCGAGGACGTCTCCGAGCTCCTGTGGGGAGCGCCGGTGTCCTCCGGCACCGTCTCCAACCTCAACGAGAGGGCCTTCGCGTCCATCGAGACATGGCGGCAGAGGCCGCTCGAGGGCGGCTACCCCTACGTCTTCGTCGACGGTATCTACCTCAAGCGCAGCTGGGGAGGGTCCTACGAGAACGTGGCCGTGCTGGTCGCCATCGGCGTCAACTCCGCCGGCGACCGGGAGGTCATCGGCTGCTCCGAGGGGTACACCGAGTCCGCGGAGTCCTGGCGCGAATTCTTCTCCTGGCTCAAGGGACGCGGGCTCTCCGGCGTACGGCTCGTCACCGGCGACAAGTGCGCGGGGATGCTCGGTGCGCTCGAGGAGGTGTTCC
>NZ_JBQKDO010000040.1:0-854 GCF_052121795.1 Collinsella sp. LCP19S3_B7 | reverse complement strand
GCCGAAGAAGCCCTCCATCGCCGCGTTGTCCGGGCTGCAGCCCTTGGCGGACATGCTCCTGGCGAGGCCGTGCCCCTCGCAGATCGAGATCCAGCCGGGCCAGCGGTAGTGGCCGCCGCGGTCGGAGTGGATGACGGGGCGCTCGCCGGGCGCGAGCAGCGCGCAGGCGTCCTCGAGCGTCGAGTTCGCGAGGTCGGCGTCCGGTCTCTCGCCGGCCCTCCACGCCACGACCGAGGAGTCGAAGCAGTCCCTGATGGCCGACAGGTAGACCTTCCTGCCGGAGGGCAGCCTGAACTCGGTGATGTCGGTGAGCCACAGGAAGTTCGGCAGGGCCGAGCGGAAGTCGCGGCGCACGAGGTTCGGCGGGGCCGGCGTCGGCTCGCCCGCATAGGAGCTGTAGGGCCTCCTCTTCCTCCTCATCCACCTGGGGACCAGGCCCTCCTCGCGCATGATGCGGAGGACGACCTTCTCCGAGGCGCGCACGGGCTCGTCGAGCTCGCGCAGGCGCGCCGTCACGAAGCGGTACCCCCGCGCCCCCTCGCCATCCTCGGTGAAGATCCTGCGCACGAGCGCGCGCAGGGGCGCGCGCCGGTCGGGCCTCGCGATCGCGCGGCGCTGGTACTCATAGGAGCTCTTTGATATCCCCAAGGAACTCGTGAGTTCTCTCAAGGACCACTTCCCGCACGGCCTCAGGCGGTCTATCACCAGGGTCTTCTCCCTGTTCGACATCCCGTCGAGGCTCTCGGCTTTTAAAACGTCCTGCACCGCCCTCAGCACCGCGTTCTCGAGCCTGAGCCGCTCGATCAGGGCGTCCTTGTCCTCCGGGTCGATGTCGGGGTAGTCGGGGCCGTCCC
>NZ_JBQKDO010000039.1:0-904 GCF_052121795.1 Collinsella sp. LCP19S3_B7 | reverse complement strand
GAAGGTCGAGGCCGTGAGCGCCCTGCGCGCGGAGGGGTGCAAGCTGGGGAGCCTGCTGGAATGCGCCGGCCTGGCCCGGTCCAGCTACTATTACGCGCTGTCGCACCCGGCCAGGCCGACGCGCCCGGAGCTGCGGGACGCGGTGGCGGAGATCTTCTCGCGCACGGCCAACGGGTGCGGCCACCGCCAGGTCGCCATGTGCCTGCGCGCCGAGCTGGGCGCGCGCATAGCCAACAAGACCGTGCTCAAGATGATGCGGGAGATGGGGGTCCGCTGCGGCATCCGCCGCGAGACCGACTACCATAGGTACAACTCGTACAGGGGGGTCGTGGGCGAGACGTTCGAGAACGTCATCGGGCGCGACTTCGCCGCCGACGGGCCGTGGCAGAAGATGGGCACCGACGTCACCGAGTTCAAGCAGCCCTGGGGCAAGGCCTACTTCGCGCCGGTGTACGACTTCGGCAGCAAGGAGATAGTCGCGTGGTCGACGTCGACCAGACCGGACATGGCGCAGCAGGCCGAGCTGCTCGACCAGCTGCTGGCGAAGATGCCCGAGGGCGCGACGCCGGTGCTCCACAGCGACATGGGCTGGCAGTACCAGCACGCCGCATGGTGCGGGAGGCTGAAGGACGCCGGGATCGTCCAGAGCATGTCCCGGAAGGGCAACTGCATCGACAACGGCGCCACCGAGCAGGTGTTCGGCCACATCAAGGACGAGTTCTTCCGCGGAAGGACGTGGCCGGACTTCGAGTCCTTCAAGGCGGACCTGGACGCGTACGTCGCCCATTGGAACACGAGGCGAAGGCAGGTTAAACTGAAGGGGCTGACCCCGGAGGAGTTCCGGAACCAGCCCCTTGCGGCGTAGTTCTTATTTAAGCCGTCCAAGTTTTGGGGTGCAGTTCAT
>NZ_JBQKDO010000038.1:0-1193 GCF_052121795.1 Collinsella sp. LCP19S3_B7 | reverse complement strand
GTCTTGGGGACCGGGAACTTGGCCCGTTTCAGCAGCCGCCCCCTCCTGCTCTCCTCTCTCCAGGAGAGCTCCTCCTCGAACATGCCTGCCAAGAACCTGAGCTCTGCGGCCGTCGACTCCGACGCGTACTTCTCCGCAGTGTGGTTGGATAGCATCACGGCCCTGAACCCTCTTCTCACCGCGCTCTCCAGGTCGCCTCGCGCGCTCATGCGGCGTCACCTCCGAGCATCCTGTCGTAGACAGTGAGATCCGGGCCGACGTCGGGCTCCGTCCCAAGGCCGAACCCGCCCATCCTCGCGAGCATCATCTCCACGTCGGAGGGCCTGGCTCTCCCCGTTGAGGCCAGCACCTCGGAGATAGCGGCGCCGACGTCCTCGACCGAGCTCTCCCTGCACCACCTGCGCATGCACACGATCAGGTCCTTTCTGGCAGCCGACTCCAGCGCGTCCACATGGGCCCTCACGTCTGCGGGCATGGCGGCCCTGACCGCCGAGTTGCGCCATGCGCCGGGCTTCCTCACCAGCAACGCCAGCTGGGACACGGCCTCCGGCCCGTTCTTCGCGGCCCCGAACCTCCTCGCGTGCTCCGCCACGATCTCGCCCGCGGCGTCCGCGAACGCGACGGTGTGGGCGCCGTACACGGCGGTGACGGTGCCGGAAGCCTGCCTGTGGCCCACATGGTAGCGGTGGCCGCCGTCGACGGTGGCGTCGCCGCGCTTGTCCACCGACACGCCGGTGACGAATCGCATGCAGCTGAAGGGCTTGGCGGGCAGGGGCGGCATCGCCGACCTGTCCCTCTCGAACAGCTCCGACCATGTCAGCCCCTTCTCGTAGTGGCGGTTCGAACCCGAGCCCGAGCAGCGGCTGAGCAGCTCCGCGTTGAACAGCTCGATGTCGTCGACGCTGGGCGCAGGCGTGAACAGATGCTGGCGACACCAGTAGACCTTTCGCTCCACATTGCCCTTCTCGTTGCCGGCGCGGGGGTTGGCGTAGGTCGCCTCGAACCCGTAATGGGCCTTCATCCGGCGGAAGAGGTCCGCCTCGGTCACGCTTTGCCCGCGGCGCCTGCCGGCGCCCGTGGCGTTGTCGAAGACGATGCGGGTGGGAACGCAGCCGATGTGCTCGAAGATGTCGCGGAGGCCCTGGCACACGCACTCGCTGGTCTCGCCCGCGAAGAGCTGGCAGAAGCCCATG
>NZ_JBQKDO010000037.1:0-1701 GCF_052121795.1 Collinsella sp. LCP19S3_B7 | reverse complement strand
ATCTCCCTAGAAAGGAGGTGATCCAGCCGCACCTTCCGGTACGGCTACCTTGTTACGACTTCACCCCCCTCACCCTCCACACCTTCGGCGCCTCCCCCCTTGGCGGTTGGGCCGGCGACTTCGGGTGCAGACGACTCGGGTGGTGTGACGGGCGGTGTGTACAAGGCCCGGGAACGCATTCACCGCGGCATGCTGATCCGCGATTACTAGCAACTCCGACTTCATGGGGGCGGGTTGCAGCCCCCAATCCGAACTGGGGCCGGCTTTCCGGGATCCGCTCCCCCTCGCGGGGTGGCATCCCTCTGTACCGGCCATTGTAGCACGTGTGCAGCCCAGGGCATAAGGGGCATGATGACTTGACGTCGTCCCCGCCCTCCTCCGCCTTGACGGCGGCGGTCCCGCGTGGGTTCCCGGCATCACCCGATGGCAACACGCGGCGGGGGTTGCGCTCGTTGCGGGACTTAACCCAACATCTCACGACACGAGCTGACGACAGCCATGCACCACCTGTATGGGCTCCTCTCGGCCACGGGGTCTCCCCCGCTTCACCCATATGTCAAGCCCTGGTAAGGTTCTTCGCGTTGCTTCGAATTAAGCCACATGCTCCGCTGCTTGTGCGGGCCCCCGTCAATTCCTTTGAGTTTTAGCCTTGCGGCCGTACTCCCCAGGCGGGACGCTTAATGCGTTGGCTGCGGCACGGGGGGATCGTCCCCCCACACCTAGCGTCCATCGTTTACGGCTGGGACTACCAGGGTATCTAATCCTGTTCGCTCCCCCAGCTTTCGCGCCTCAGCGTCGGTCTCGGCCCAGAGGGCCGCCTTCGCCACCGGTGTTCCACCCGATATCTGCGCATTCCACCGCTACACCGGGTGTTCCACCCTCCCCTACCGGACCCAAGCCGCGGAGGTTCCGGGGGCTTCGGGGGGTTGAGCCCCCCGCTTCGACCCCCGGCCTGCCGGGCCGCCTACGCGCGCTTTACGCCCAATGAATCCGGATAACGCTCGCCCCCTACGTATTACCGCGGCTGCTGGCACGTAGTTAGCCGGGGCTTCTTCTGCAGGTACAGTCTCGTCTCTTCCCTGCTGAAAGCGGTTTACGACCCGAAGGCCTCCGTCCCGCACGCGGCGTCGCTGCGTCAGGGTTGCCCCCATTGCGCAAGATTCCCCACTGCTGCCTCCCGTAGGAGTCTGGGCCGTGTCTCAGTCCCAATCTGGCCGGTCGGTCTCTCAACCCGGCTACCCGTTGTCGGCACGGTGGGCCGTCACCCCGCCGTCTACCTGATGGGCCGCGGAGCCATCCCCTCCCGTCGGGGCTTTAGCCCGGGCGCCATGCGGCACCCGGGGGTATCCGGTATTACCCGTCCTTTCGGGCGGCTATCCCGGGGGAGGGGGCAGGTTCTCCACGTGTTACTCAGCCGTTCGCCACTCGCTTCCACCCGGAGGTGGGTGCCGTTCGACTTGCATGTGTTAGGCGCGCCGCCAGCGTTCATCCTGAGCCAGGATCGAACTCTCCGTCCAAAATGTATTGGGCCTCGAGCCCGTCCGGTCCTCTCAGTCATCGCTGATCGGTTCCGTTCGATTCATATGGTTCTGTTTGATAGGAAAAGGAATTTCTCGGGGCCGCCTCTCGGCGGCCTTGCGAAAAACGAATCCAAGTCAGACCATTTCAAATGGTTCGATGTCTGCCCGGATGCGACACATC
>NZ_JBQKDO010000036.1:0-2187 GCF_052121795.1 Collinsella sp. LCP19S3_B7 | reverse complement strand
CACGAGGAGGCGCCAGGTTAAACTGAAGGGACTGACCCCGGAGGAGTTCCGGAGACAGTCCCTTGCGGCGTAGTTCTTATTTAAGCCGTCCAGGTTTTGGGGTGCAGTTCATCGCGAGCCGGGGCCTTTTGTTTGGAGCGCCTCCGCATGCGGAAGCTGCGTCCCAGAATTGGCGCTCAGAATGGGGCGTGCTTTCCGGTAGAGCCTCTAGCGGAAAGCGCATCCCGGAATCCGCGCCTGGAATGGGACGCACTTTCCGGAACGGCCCTCAACCGGAAACTGCGTCCCAGAATTTCGCTCCAGAGTGGGATGCCGTTTCCGGCTGAACCCTCTGGCGGAAAGTTCATCCCAGAATTGACGCTCGGGGTGGGACACGGTTTCCGGATGGAATCTCAGCGGAAACTGCGTCCCAGTTTGAGCGTCTAATCCGGGGTGCAGTTTCCGCTGAGTGCTCCATCCGGAAAGACTGTCCCGTTCTGAGGCCTGATTCTGGGATGCGGTTTCCGCTAGGCATGCCATTTGGAAAGCGCATCCCGTTTTGAGTGCTCAATCTGGGACATGGTTTCCGCGGGTGCTGCCAACCGGAAGGTGTGTCCCAGTTTGGTGGGCAGACGGGCATAAGCTCAGCAGCTCCTACAGCTCTACTTCGTTGAGCCATGTCGGCAGCGCGGTCTGCCGGATGCCTGCCGTCTGCAGCTTTTTGCCGAGCATGCCTGCCGAGCGGACTTCACTCATGGTAAAGCGCAGCAGAGGGTGACCATAGAGCGACAGATGCGCCTCGCGCTGCCGTTCGGCAACGAGTGCCTCGGCGGTGGTACGCCCGGCTAGCATGGTCTGGTCGGTATATTTGACGAACCCGTCGAGCTCGCCCAGCGTGAGTTCCCGCGCCTGGCGCTCCCAGGCAAAGTCCGTTCGCATGGTCTCGGTCGAATCGAAGGGGTCCGTCAACTCGTATTGAAGCCAGTCGGGCGCAAAGCCCGTCTCGATCATGACGGCTCGGGTGACCGATTCCCCGCCGCTCTCGGCGCGAGCGTCGGCATATCGAAGTGTTGTGAGGGCGGTACGAATCGCGCGACCATTGCGGGCGGTCGCTCGTTGCTCGACGGCCTCCATCAGCTGCTCTCGCGTAAGGCCGAGCTTTGAGATTGCCGAATCGGCAATGGGCATACCGTCGGCAAAACCAGTTTGCAGCAGACAATCTGTGACCGTTTGGATGGGCGGCGTTACCGATATGCCGGATAGACGGATTGCTCCGGCCGGCTCAATCTGGTGCCGCTGGATTCGGACGCCCGGGCGAGCCGACGGCTTTGTCGAGCTGCAGACATGCACGACATTCAGGTATCGCCACGAGACCTCGAGCCCCAGCAGGCAAGCTGCCGAAAACGAGCAGAACGTCCAATCGGGGTGGGTGACCGCAAGGGCGCGGAGGATTTCGCAATGACGCTGCGCTCGGTTGAGCTCATCCCAGCGCATTTTGCGCGCGAACAGTCCCGGCATGGGGGAGACGACCGCGCTGCCGGTGCGCCGGAGGAGCGCTTTTCGGATCGCTGTGCTCGGGGGGATCAGGCATCGTCCCTCTTGTTCGGCTTGAGTGAGCAGTTGGTCGATGAGTTGGTCATTGCAATGGGTCATGAGCTACCGCCTCCTTTTGGGTAGCAAAAACGTATCAGCCGCAACTTGCCGCTCAGCTGACCAAAAGCTGGCCAAAATCTAACCATGCAGGTAGATGGCCTGTTTTCGGCGACATTTTTACATCCGAATCGGTGGGAGGTAATCGGCGACCTTGAACGGTAGCTAGATATGAAGCCTTGGTAAGTTTTGGGACGTGTACTTTTTTGAAAAAGAGCATTCTATCTGCTGGTTTGTGTTTCTGGATCACATATTTGAAGGCATGTGATAAGGGCGGCGGGTCGTCGTCTGTGTCGGCAGAAGCTGCATCCCAGAATTGCCGCTCGGAATGGGACGAGCTTTCCGGAACGCCCCTCAACCGGAAACTGTGCCCCAGATTTCGGCCTCAGAGTGGGATGCCGTTTCCAAATCAGCCCTCAACCGGAAATTGCATCCCGGAATGAGCGCGGGACTGCGGACGATTTCCTGGACCGCTAAATCGCGGCCATCCCCAGCGACGACCGGTAGTCGTCCGGTGTCGCGCCACCGAGCGCGTCGCTTGCCCGCTCGGAGTTGAAG
>NZ_JBQKDO010000035.1:0-2256 GCF_052121795.1 Collinsella sp. LCP19S3_B7 | reverse complement strand
TGTTAGCGTCAATCTATTTTTCACCAGTTTCGCTAAACAGGCGCGCCGTTCGCGCAAAGGCGGTTTCACCGGTTGCGCTAACGTATTTTCACCGATTCCGGTCACGGCTTGACGGGACCGTCCCTCGGCAGGTCCTTCAGCCTGTAGGACCTGCCGGTTATCTTGACCAGGTGGCAGTGGTGGCACACCCTGTCCGCGATCGCGCTCGCCGCCACGTCGTCCCCGAACACCCTGCCCCAGCCGCTGATCCCCACGTTGGTGGTGATGATCGTCGAGCGCTGCTCGTAGCGCGTCGATATCAGCTGGAACAGCAGGTCCGCGCCCGCGCTGCCGACGTCGAGGTAGCCGAGCTCGTCGATGATCAGCAGCCTCGAGTGGGCGTAGTACTTGAGCCTCTTCTTGAGGATGCCGCGCGACGAGGCGTCCTCCAGGTCCTCGACGAGCCGGGCGCAGTCCACGAACCTGACCTCGCGCCCCGCCCTGACCGCCTCGATGCCCAGCGCGACGGCGAGGTGCGTCTTGCCCACGCCGGGGCTCCCCACGAACAGGACGTTCTCGGCCCGCTCGACGAACCTCAGGGTCGCGAGCTCCTCGATCTCGGCGCGCGGGACCGACGGCTGGAAGTCCCAGTCGAAGTCCGCCAGCCCCTTGACGTAGGGGAACCCCGACGACCGTATGCGCTGGTTGGTGATCCTGACCTCCCGGGCGGCGACCTCGACGCGCGTCATCTCCTCGAGGGCGGAGGCGAAGCCCCGCTCGCCCGCGGCGACCATCCTCACGTAGTCGGGCAGGGACGCCGCCATCTCGTGCAGCCCGAGCGCGGAGAGGTTCGCCTGCGCCCTGATCGAGGGGCTGCCCTCCGCGACGGCGCCCATCACGCCCCTCCGAGCGAGTCGAGCAGCGCGAGGTTGGCGCGCGCGGCCTCGGCGATGTCCGCGTCGGCCAGGCCCCGCTTCCCCTCGAGGGCCTGCCCGTAGTGGTCGGGGTCGTAGTTGATGGGCCTCGACGGCCCGGACGCGGCGTCGTGGACGGCGACCTCCTCGCCGGCCATCCTCACCACGACCTGGCCGCCGGGCATCGCCACGACGCTCACGCGCCGGCCGATGCAGCGCCTGGGCACGGACCACTCCCTGCCGGCGGCCCTGACGAGCATGGTCGACGGGACGGTCTGGACGCTCACGTCGCCCACCATCGACTCGAGGAGCCGGAGGTTCCCGATGGGCCGCAGGCTCTCCTTCTCCCGCATGAACAGCACGTCGGGCGGCAGGCCGGTGGTGCGGTTCGGCTCCGAGTTGGCCTGGGCCTCGACCCGGGCCACCGCCTCGGCGAGGCCGCTCCACCCGGTGAACTCGCCGCCGTAGGCGAGCAGGCGGTTCAGGAAGCGGTTGGCCGACTCGTCCTTGCCCTTGGTCTGCGGCGAGCGCGGCGCGCAGAGCCTGAGCTCGAAGCCGGCCTCCCGCGCGAACCGCCACGCCCTCTCCTGCCTGGTCCTCCTGCGGCCCGAGACGGTCACCAGGCACGACATGTTGTCCGTGATGCACTCCTCCGGGACGCCGCCGAGGCGGGTGAAGGTGGCGAGCAGGCAGGACAGCAGGTCGTCGAGCGTGCGGCTCCTGACCGGTATGAAGCGGTGCTTCCGGGAGTAGCCGAGCGTCGCGGTGAACACGCTGAACTCGAAGACCTCGCCCTCCGAGTCGACGAGCCTCATGCCCTCCTTCCAGTCGAACTGCAGCTGCCTGCCCGGGGGCGTCTCGAACCGCGGGTGCGGCTCGCGGACGCCCGCGCCCCCGAAGGGCACGTCGTGCGCGCGGCACCACGCGGTGAAGGCGCCGTACCCGGGCAGCCCCTCCCCGCGGCCCTCGCGCAGGAACGCGTAGACGGCCATCTTGGTCATCCCGGGCAGCTGGGCCTTCGAGCGGATCACCTCCTCGAGCGGGTCGAAGGCGCTGCCCCTCGCGGACCTGCCGTCGGCGGCGGACTCGCCCTCCCGCCAGTACTTGGCGACCGTGTGCCGGTCCATGCCGTGCCTCCTCGCGATCTCGCTGAAGTTCGGCTTCGCGCCGGACCCCCTGTAGACGTTCAGCTCTCCCATTACGTTTCGCTCCATATCCCGCTCCTCCCGGGTCGGATACCCGATCGGAGCATAGTTCCGTTAGCGCAGTTGGTGAAAGTACGTTAGCGGGGTCGGCGAAAGCGCGTTAGCGCATTCGGCGAGATGCGTTTGCGAAAGTGGTCAATTTTAGATTAGCGCTAACA
>NZ_JBQKDO010000034.1:0-2340 GCF_052121795.1 Collinsella sp. LCP19S3_B7 | reverse complement strand
TGTTTGATAGGAAAAGGAATTTCTCGGGGCCGCCTCTCGGCGGCCTTGCGAAAAACGAATCCAAGTCAGACCATTTCAAATGGTTCGATGTCTGCCCGGATGCGACACATCATGTGTGTCCATCCTCGCAGTATCCGGTTCTCAAGGTGCACGCCTGCGCTGGTTCCCGGTCCGACCGGGCCGCGCGGCAAGGAGATATATTGCCAGACCGGAGGGGCCCCGGGGGCGGGAATCTGGTTGCACACAGCTCCTACATATTTATTATTCATCGACCAAACGTTAGAGCAAAAGAAGGGGGCCCTTTGCGAGACCCCCTTCCCTTCTTATCGGTAACAGTCTGTTTATCAAGCCCTAGGCCAGCAGCTTGCGGCCAGACTCCTCAATCGCGTCAAGTGCTGCATCAGCCTCGGCGGCATCCGCGCCCTTAGCGAAGATGTACAGCTTGATCTTGGGCTCAGTGCCGGAAGGACGGACAATACCCTTGTTGCCACCCTCAAGATCGAACTCAATGACATTAGCCTTCGGCAGGCCGTTCACGCACGTGTTGTAATCCACAACGGCCTCGATCTTGGAGCCTGCGAGCTCCGCGGGCGGGTTCTCGCGCAGACCAGCCATGATGCCGGCCATCTTTGCCGCACCCTCAGCGCCCGGATAGCTCAGCGAAATCGTCTTGTTGTGATAGTAGCCATACTTCTCGTACAGCTCGTACATCGCATCGGCAAGGTTCTTGCCCTGGAGCTTGTAATACTGCGCCATCTGGCAAATCAGAAGCGAAGTGCTCACGGCGTCCTTGTCGCGCACGTGGTCGCCGGCCAGATAACCGTAGCTCTCCTCGAAACCGAAGATAAAGCGATCGACTTCACCAGCATCGGAAAGCGAGGTAATGATGTCACCGATGTACTTGAAGCCCGTCAGGCAGCGACGGAGTTCAAAGCCATACTCCTCGGCCAGAGCATCGACCATGGCGGAAGAAACAATGGTAGTAACCGCGACCTTCTTGGTGAGATCCTCGCCGCGGGCGGCACGGGTCTTGCAGATATAGTCGAGCAGCAGAACGCCCATCTCATTGCCGGTCAGCAGCAGATAGTCATCACCATTCTTAACAGCAACGCCAACACGGTCGGCGTCAGGATCGGTTGCAAGCAGCAGATCGGGGTGAACCTGCTCGCACAGGTCGATTCCCTTCTGCATGGCCTGACGGATCTCGGGGTTAGGATACGGGCAGGTCGGGAAATCGCCGTTCGGGTCCTTCTGCTCGGGAACAACCGTGACATCGGTGATGCCGGCGCGCTCGAGCACCGTCGTGACGGGAATGAGGCCAGTGCCGTTGAGCGGAGTGTAGACGAGCTTAAGCGGAGCGCCAGCGATCTCCTCGGCAGAAAGGTTGGTCACGCCGCGCGCGAGAACGGCGTCGTAATAACGCTCGAGGCACGAGTCATCGATCCATTTGACCAGACCCTGCTCAAGAGCCTCATCGAAGTCCATGGACTTCACGCCAGTGAACGTATCGGTCTCGGCGATAGCCTTAGAAATTGCATCGGCGGCCTCGCTCGTGATCTGGCAGCCGTCAGGGCCATATGCCTTATAGCCGTTATAGGGCGCAGGGTTATGACTAGCGGTCATGCAAATGCCACCGGAGCACTTAAGGTCGCGGACGGCCCAAGAAAGCGTCGGCACGGGAGAAATCTTAGGGTACACGAGAGCAGTCACGCCGTTTGCTGCAAGAATGGCAGCAGTCGTCTTGACGAACAATTCGCCCTTATTGCGGCTATCGCGAGCAATGGCAACCGTCGGATGCTCAAAAGTCGCATTGAGATAGTCGGCGAAGCCCTGCGTTGCACGGCCGACCGTATAGATATTCATACGGTTGGTGCCAGCACCGATCGTGCCACGCAGGCCGGCGGTACCGAAGGCAAGATCCTGGAAGAAGGCATCGGTGATGGCATCCTCGTCACCCTGCTCCTTCATCGTGTTGAGCTCGGTCAGCAGCTCATCATCCTTGACATTGGCAATCCAAGTATCAAGCAGCTCGTGAACATCTGCCATGTGCGTCCTTCCTTCATAATCAATAAAACGGCCCGCCTAAAACAGGTCAAGCGCAGTATCACGCTTAAGTAGATAGTAATCCATTGAGTGCGTGAGACTGTCAGGAGAACGGTGAACGTCTGAATAAGACGGCAGATGATATCGTTGTAAAAATTGAAATTTAGTTAAATTGCCTGAGAAACGAAAAAGGGGGAGGCCGCGAGGCCTCCCCCTTCCCAGTCCAAGCGCACGGCTCGGTGCCGTCCACCGGTCAGCGGCGCCCTGGCCTCCCACGGGCTGGCCCCGCAGTACTCT
>NZ_JBQKDO010000033.1:0-3631 GCF_052121795.1 Collinsella sp. LCP19S3_B7 | reverse complement strand
ACGGCTCGGTGCCGTCCACCGGTCAGCGGCGCCCTGGCCTCCCACGGGCTGGCCCCGCAGTACTCTCGGCGCGATGGGGCTTAGCTTCCGGGTTCGGAACGGGACCGGGCGTGCCCCCCATGCTCTGGCCGCTGACCGGTGGGCGGCGCCCACCGTATCTTCGGTGCCCGGTGTCTCATCCACGTGCCCTGGGGGCCGCATGGCGCATAGGAGAGATCCGACTCGGGGGCATCCTCGTGCCCGGACCGCGCCTGTGAGCGCTGGGTCCCGCGGGCCGCGAGGTGCGGTTCCGGAAGAGCTCGGGCGATTAGTGCGGCTCGGCTGAGGCTGTCGCCAGCCTTGCACCTGCCGTCTATCGACCAGGTAGTCTACCTGGGCCCTTACCGGAAGGAGAACTAATCCCTGGAACGGCTTCCCGCTTAGATGCCTTCAGCGGTTATCCGCGCCGCACGCGGCTACCCGGCCGTGCCGTTGGTCGACAACCGGTTCACCGGAGGTGCGTCCACCCCGGTCCTCTCGTACTGGGGGCAGCCTCCATCGATTCTCCTGCGCCCACGGAGGATAGGGACCGAACTGTCTCACGACGTTCTGAACCCAGCTCGCGTACCGCTTTAAACGGCGAACAGCCGTACCCTTGGGACCTGCTCCAGCCCCAGGATGCGATGAGCCGACATCGAGGTGCCAAACCTTGCCGTCGATGTGGACTCTTGGGCAAGATCAGCCTGTTATCCCCGGAGTACCTTTTATCCGTTGAGCGACGGCCCACCCACTCGGGGCCGCCGGATCACTAGAGCCTGCTTTCGCACCTGCTCGGCTTGTGGGCCTCGCAGTCAAGCCCGCTTGTACTCTTGCATTCAAAAGGACGGTTGCCGACCGTCCCGAGCGGACCTTCGCGCGCCTCCGTTACCCTTTAGGAGGCGACCGCCCCAGTCAAACTGCCCGCCTGGCACGGTCCCCGAGCCGGTTGACGGCCTCGGGTTAGGACGCCGGTCGCGCGAGGGCAGTATTCCAAGGGCGGCTCCCCGGGGGCTGGCGCCTCCGGATCTTAGCCTCCTGCCTATCCTCTACACGCGGGACCAGCGGCCAATGCCAAGCTGCAGTGAAGGTTCACGGGGTCTTTCCGTCCTTCCGCGGGTAAGTCGCATCTTCACGACCAGTGCAATTTCACCGGGTCCATGGTCGAGACAGCGCCCAAGTCGTTGCGCCTTTCGTGCAGGTCGGAACTTACCCGACAAGGAATTTCGCTACCTTAGGACCGTTATAGTTACGGCCGCCGTTTACCGGGGCTTGGCTTCGGGGCTTCGCCGAGACGGCTAACTCCTCCGCGTGACCTTCCGGCACCGGGCAGGCGTCAGACCCTATACGTCGCCTTGCGGCTTCTGCAGAGTCCTGTGTTTTTGGTAAACAGTCGCTTGGGCCTCTCCACTGCGGCCCGCCTCCGCTCCCGGAGCAAGTCCGTTCACGTACGCGCGGGCACCCCTTCTCCCGAAGTTACGGGGCCATTGTGCCGAGTTCCTTGACCATGGTTGACCCGATCGCCTCGGTATGTTCTACCCACCCACCTGTGTCGGTTTGCGGTACGGGCGCGCACGCGCCTGCCTAGGGGTTTTTCTAGGGACCTCGGGCTCACTCGCTTCGCTTAAGTGCTTCGTCCGGAGCCTCGCCCTCGATGCGGACCGGATTTCCCTGGTCCGCGGGCCGCGCTCCATCACGGGGACGTCCAGAACCCCGCCGAGCCACCCCCATCCGTCGCCCCGTCGGTCGTAGCGCCGCGTGCGCGGTGCAGGAATGTCTGCCTGCTGCGCGTCGGCTACGCCTCCCGGCCTCGCCTTAGCCCCCGACTGACCCTGGGAGGATTAGCCTTGCCCAGGAAACCTCGGGTTCACGGCGGACGAGTTACTCTCTCGTCTCTCGCTACTCATGCCAGCATTCTCACTCCCATGCGCTCCACCGTCGGTCGCCCTCCGGCTTCTCCGCCCATGGGAAGCTCCCCTACCGATTCTATAGATAAAATCCCGCCGCTTCGGTGTCCAGCTTAGCCCCGTGTATTGTCGGCGCATGTCCACTCGACCAGTGAGCTGTTACGCACTCTTTGAATGCATGGCTGCTTCTAAGCCAACATCCTGGTTGTCTGGGCGGACGCACATCCTTTGCCACTCGGCTGGAACTTGGGGACCTTAGCGGGCGGTCCGGGCTGTTTCCCTCTCGAGCACACAGCTTAGCCCACATGCTCTGACTGCCGCGCTCTGGGCCGCCGGCATTCGGAGTTCGGTTGGATTCGGTAGGCGGCGAAGCCCCCTCGTCCATCCGGTGCTCTACCTCCGGCGGTGAACGCGCGACGCTAGCCCTAAAGCTATTTCGGGGAGAACGAGATATCTCCGGGTTTGATTGGCCTTTCACCCCTATCCGCAGGTCATCGCCGCCGTTTTCAACCGACGTGCGTTCGGCCCTCCACGGGGTCTTACCCCCGCTTCAGCCTGCCCACGGATAGCTCACCCGGCTTCGCGTCCGCGGCGCGGGACTCAAGTCGCCCTGTTAAGGCTCGCTTTCGCTCCGGCTCCCTTTCGGTTAACCTCGCCCCGCGCCAGCGACTCGCTGGCTCATTCTACAAAAGGCACGCCGTCACACCCAATGGGTGCTCCGACTGCTCGTGGGCGCACGGTTTCAGGTACTGTTTCACTCCCCTCCCGGGGTGCTTTTCACCTTTCCCTCACGGTACTGGTGCGCTATCGGTCACAGGGTAGTACTCAGGCTTGGATGGTGGTCCACCCAGGTTCGGACCGGGTTTCACGTGCCCGGCCCTACTCAGGGACCGCGTCGCGCCGTCCGGTCTGGGTTCGCGTACGGGGCTGTCACCCGCTGCGGCCGGCCCTCCCATGCCGTTCCGCTCCCCAGCCGGACCTGCGCCCGGGGGCGGCAGCCCCCGGATGCGCGGCCCTGCAACCCCGCCGGCGGAACCCCTGCCGGGTACGCCCGCTCGACGGTTTGGCCATCGGTCCCCTTTCGCTCGCCGCTACTCGGGGAGTCTCGAGATTGATTTCCTCTCCTCCGGGTACTTAGATGTTTCAGTTCCCCGGGTTGTCCTCCCCCCGCCTATGCGTTCAGCGGGGGGATATCCGTACCTCTACGGATGGGTTCGCCCATTCGGAGACCCCCGGGTCGAAGGATGTGTGCTCCTCGCCGGGGATTATCGCAGCTTGCCGCGTCCTTCATCGGCTCCCTGTGCCAAGGCATCCGCCGTGCGCCCGTGGTATCTTGCGGGACCGCTCCGGGCCCGCGGGATATCCACGTGTCGCTAATTAAGTTAATTAATCGATATCATGAATAGCGCTCTCATGTCGCAATTCGGGTATCTCATACCGCGGCACAGCGTGTTCCACTGTGCTCGCGATCAGATGCTCCTCACTCGTATATGAGTGAATTCCTCTTGTTTGGATCGGATGAATGATTGCTATCATTCTTGATTTAATCGCAGAAAAGAATCGAGTCTGGAAGATGAATCTCTTCCATCTCTCTCCTATCGCTATGCGGCTCTCAAGGTACGCGGGTGCGACCCCGGGGACCGGGTGCTGCGGGGACGTATCCGGGCCAGACATCCACCGGACGGGCTCCTGCCCTCCATTCGAGTTAA
>NZ_JBQKDO010000032.1:0-3906 GCF_052121795.1 Collinsella sp. LCP19S3_B7 | reverse complement strand
TGACGCGGAAACGGCCCCTCCCGGGGCCGTTTCAGTTCCAGATCGTTGTTTTCGCCCGCTGAGCTGGGCCTATGCCGGAATCTCTCCCACAGAAACCACCGAAGAGCCAAATAACACCGCTTGTCGATTTCCGTATTGCTCAAATTGGGCTGTTCGTTCAAGGTGTAGTTAAGTATTGTTTAGGGGATTGGGTGATTTGATGGTTGGTACTGATGCAGTTCTAATCTTCTTTCGGAAACGATCGAGGGGAATGGCGCTGCTTCTCTTATTCATCGCGCTTTGCGTAATGCCAACTCAGGCAGAGGCCAAAAGCTATGCTGAGCTTGATGACGGTGTTTACACTATCACTAATGTTATTGCCGATAAATCATTGGATGTTGCGGGCGGTAATTGCGTTAATGGGTCGAACGTGCAGGTTTATGAAGGTAATCATACCTATGCCCAGGCTTGAAGAATTTCTAAGAAAGGGTCCTCTTATTCCATTGAGAATTCGATTACCGGCATGGTGCTTGATGTTGCTGGTGGTTCAAAAATAGCGGGTGCTAATGCGCAGCTATATGATTCGAACAACACGCTGGCCCAACGATGGAAATTTGTCCAGAATGCTGACGGATCGTATTCAATTCGTTCTGACTGCAATGGTTTATTTCTTGATGTTGTCGGTGGAAGCAAAAAAAATGGAGCCAATGTTTGCCTTTATACGTCAAATGGCACCAAGGCGCAAAAATGGAGGGTCGAGCGCGTCACTCGACCTGTTACAGACGGCTCCTATCGTATTTCTACCGCTCTGTCGGATAAAAAGATGATTGACCTTTGTGGCGGATCTTTAGATAACGGAGCCGCTGTTCAAATCTACGAAGATAATGATTCGTCGGCTCAGGCTTGGAATGTTGTGTTCGACCAGAATACGGGCTACTATTCCATTTTCTCTGCGCTGTCTGGTCGTTCATTTGATATTCCTGGTGGTTCCAAGTCTTCCGGCGTGCGTATTCAACAGTACTCATCTAACCGAACTCCGGCACAGCAATGGCGTCTTCTGCAGACTTCTGACGGTCGCATTGAAGTTGTCTCGGCGCTAACAGGTAAGGCGTTGGACGTTCCCGGTGGTTCTCTCTCTAATGGCAACCAACTGCAAATGTATCAGGTGAACCATACCGACGCTCAAAAATGGACGTTCAACACGTCTCCAATAGATCATTCTGGTTCTTTTCAGCTTAGGACAACTGTTGACGAATCAGGTGTTCTTGACGTTCCCGGTGGGTCAAAGGATTCTGGTGCCGCATTGCAGCTTTGGGGCTCAAATCTGTCTCTGGCGCAGAAGTGGGTGCTTGAGCGTCAAGACGATGGCTCGTATACCTTTATAAATGCCAACTCGGGCCTGTATTTGACGGAAATTGCGAAAAGTGGAATCGAATATCGTAAAGAGCCTTCGGGTCGTTCATACTGGATCTTGGATGCTAGCTTAAACGGGGGATATCGTATTAAAAACAAACATTCCGGCAGATGTATTGATCTTTCTGGTGGATCGAGCGCTGCTGGTAACAGTGTTTCTACGTACTCGTGTAACGGAACCAAGGCCCAATCGTGGTTGCTCCTCCCATGTAATTTGATTGAGAATGGTGACTACTATCTGCTAAACCAGAGTGGCGCCAGGCAAGTTCTTGATGTCCCGTACGCTTCATCTAACGGGAGCCTTGCGCTTCAGACGTACGTTTTCAATGGCTC
Source organism: Collinsella sp. LCP19S3_B7 (assembly GCF_052121795.1). Classification (NCBI taxonomy): domain Bacteria; kingdom Bacillati; phylum Actinomycetota; class Coriobacteriia; order Coriobacteriales; family Coriobacteriaceae; genus Collinsella; species Collinsella sp. LCP19S3_B7. The sequence goes on along the minus strand of NZ_JBQKDO010000032.1, from coordinate 2,181 downwards.
GGCGGCGCAACAGTGGCATCTCGAGAACAAGGGCGGCGGTTTCTTTACCATTAAGAACATCAACTCGGGTTTGTGTCTTGATGTCCGCTCAGGCCGTGCCAAATCGGGGACTATTGTCCAGCAGTATGCCGAGAACGATACCAAAGCTCAGTCTTGGAAGTATGTTCCCACTTTTAGCGGTGGTTATATCCAGTCTGCACTCGGTGACTATGTGCTCTCGACCAAGCGCGGGGCCGAATCGGGCGTGCTCACTATTATTTCTATCGACAAGACAACTCCGCAATCCGAATGGGAGTTTAGGAATGTTAACAATCCCGGTGATCTTGTCATTTCCCATAGCGTGGCCGCGTCTGAGTACAATCTGAGTCTTCGCTCGGGCTCGCTTGAAATTGGGATGACCTTTGACCGTTATGGCAATGCACACTTTGCGCTTCCGTCTGTTTTTGACCTTAACTCTGCTCAGCTTGCATACAGTGGTGGGCCGGAGACGTCTATTACTGTTGGAGACTGCTCTGTTGGACTTACCGTGGGGTCTTCGGTGGCGTTAAGCGATCTTGGCCTGACAAGCAGTGCGAACTCTGGTAGTCCGATCGTCGTTCGATCCAACCTTGATTCGGCCGATTTGTTCGTGTTTGACATTAAGCAGACCACTGGCGTGGCATCGATGTTTATTAGCAGTGACGATCCGGTCAATTATGGGCGTGGTTACATCGAATCGAGTGGAGACCATACTGCAGTTGCTACCGGTTCCATGAAGCTTGTTGACGCCTCCGGCGTCTCCGTGTATGACGGCGCACTGTCTCAGATTAAGGGTCGTGGCAACAGTACATGGATGATGGACAAGAAGCCATATCAGATCAAGCTCGATAAGAAGACTGACCTTTTGGAGACGGGCGACAAAGCGAATAAGAATAAGACCTGGGTGCTTTTGGCAAACGCCTATGATGGAACTTCGATGCGTAATGCTGCGGCATATTCGCTTGCGTCTGCATTGGGGACCCATGCGCCGATTGAGTGCCGTGCCGTTGATCTGTATTACGACGGACAATACCGCGGCGCTTATATGCTCTGCGAGAAGGTCCAGATCAACTCCGGTCGCGTGGATATCGACAACCTTGAAGACGCTAACGATGCCGTTAATAGCGGGATAAGCTATCAACTTGTCGAGGGGGTTAACTCTCGCGGTAATCGAATGAAGTACGCTGAGGGCCTGCAAAATCCCGCCGACATCACGGGCGGCTATCTGATTGAGTTTGATCAGGAGCGCTATGTGAATGAGGACGCCTGGTTTAGCGTAGATTCGGGAAACGGCGTACTGTACTTTGTGTGCAAGTCGCCTGGTGTTTGGACCAAGGATGAAGCTGAATATTTGAGTTCTCGCTTCCAGGAATTCTTCGATTGCATTCGCAACGGAGGCGTCAATCCTGAGACGGGAAAAACGACGGCGGATTACTGCGACATTGATTCTCTTGCGCGCCTTTACTGGCTCAATGAGATTACCAAGTGCGTTGACGGTTTTAATTACTCATCAACGTATCTGTTCAAAAATTCTGATGCCTCTGGCGACTCGCGGTTTGTTTTCGGTCCAGCCTGGGATTTTGACTTGGCGATGGGAAACGCTCTTTCATTCCAGTCAAGTGACAGTTGCTTGTCGCCGCAGGGTTGGCTTACGCGCAATGCTGTTTTAGGCTCTCGTCTGCTGCAGGATCCGACGGTTCGCGCTGCTGTTGATGCCGTCAAGCAAGAAGTGCTTGACGAAGCCCGGGGGTGCATCAATGGGCAGGATTACCTTGCGTATGAGTCTAGTGTTGCTACCTCTGTGAACATGGAGTCTATGTTGTGGGGTGTCTCTTCTGAGTCTCCCGATGCTGTACGCGCATGGCTCAACAGTCGTCTGGATTGGCTTGAGACGGCACAATAGGGCTATAGACTGATTTTTTACGTCCGTGTTTAGGGTCCTGTTGTTTTATTGGCTATCTATTAAGGTCGTTCGACTTACGTCGGGCGGCCTTTTCTGTTGATGAGTAACTCATGGGATGGACCGTTTGCTTGAACGCCCCGAATTTTGGCAGGTACCGTCAAGATTCTTTCGCAAATTGATTTAGCCGTCTCCGGCCCCGTCCTCTTCTAGCCCTCCGCCTTTCCCCTCAGCTCGTCCATCTCCTCCAGCTTCGACATGTC
>NZ_JBQKDO010000031.1:0-4810 GCF_052121795.1 Collinsella sp. LCP19S3_B7 | reverse complement strand
AGGCGAAGGCAGGTTAAACTGAAGGGGCTGACCCCGGAGGAGTTCCGGAACCAGCCCCTTGCGGCGTAGTTCTTATTTAAGCCGTCCAAGTTTTGGGGTGCAGTTCATTGTCTGCCACCGCCTTTTATACAGGATTTTATAGATATGTGGGGCGTTTACTCCATACCCAGCAGCTCGCGCATCTGGGTTGCGTAGTTAGATGCCATGTTGCCGTAGACAATCTGCACACCGCCGTTAACATGCACGATGCCACGCGCTTCGAGCTTTTCGGTAAACTCGGCGTCATCAACCACCTTGTCACAGTCATTGAGCTGGATGCGCAGACGGGTGAAGCAGGCCTCGACAGACTTAATGTTGTTGTCGCCGCCCACTGCCTCAACGATGGCGGGAATGAGGTCGCTGATCACGGTCTTGGGAGCCTTTTCGGCCTCATCGCCAGACTCTTCCTCACGGCCAGGGGTCTTTAGATCCTTCTTAAGAATGATGAACTTGAAGACGAAGTAGTACACCACGAAGTAGATGGGGCCGAGGAACAGGATAACCTGCCAGTTGGAGCCCTTGGCTGCACCCATAATGCCGTTAAAGATCAACGACAAGAGCGGGCCGCCAAAGGATGCGGAGCCGGCCACGTTGAACTGCAGGATATAGGTCAGCGCATAGGCAAGACCAGCCATGAGAGCGTGGAACACGTAGAGGATGGGCGCGATAAACAGGAAGGAGTACTCGAGCGGCTCGGTAATGCCGGAGAGGATGCAAGGCACCACGATGGCAATCATGAGCGCTGCGGTCTTCTTCTTGTTCTTGGGAAGCGCCGTCTTGTAGAAGGCGAGTGCAGCACCGGGCAGGCCGAACATGGCGAAGATAACCTTACCGTTCATGACAAAACGGCTGACCTCGATGTTAAACGGCGTGCTAGGAGAGCCCAGGATCGCGTTGTAGATATTGATAGCGCCCTGAACGGTCTGGCCGTCGATGGTCTCGACGCCACCGAGCGACGTGAAGAAGAACGGTAAATAGACAAAGTGATGCAGACCAAAAGGCAGGAGCATGCGCTCGCCAGCGCCGTAGACAAATGCACCAAAGGCACCCGTAGTCTTGATGAACTCGGACAGCGCACCGAGAGCGTTCTGGATAAACGGGAAAACAAAGGACATGACCAATGCGAGGACACTGCATGAGAGCAGCGTTACCGCCGGGATAAAGCGTGTGCCGTTGAAGATGGAGAACACGGCAGGCAGCTCAATCTTGTAGTAACGGTTATGCAGCCATGCGACGATTGCACCCACCAGAAGACCGCCGATAACGCCCGTGTCGAGCGTGGTGATACCGAGGATCGTGCTCTGGCCCGTCGTAAGATTGGCGGGATCGATAACGCCAGTCGCCGTAAGGAACGTGCCCATCACGGAGTTCATGCACATGTAGCCCAAAAAGCCACAAAGCGCCGCGGTAGCCTTCTCGGACTTGGCGAAGCCATAGGCGAGGCAAATCGAGAAGATAACCGGGATGTTGCTCATAACGATGCCGGCTGCGGCCTTAAGAATCGAAAAGAAAATCGCAAAGCCCGGAGCAGCAAGCCAGGGAACAGCTGCCGTAAGGGTGGGGCTGGTAAAGGCATTGCCAAAGCCCTGAAGGATGCCGGCGATTGGCAGGATCAGGACAGGCGTCATGAGGACTTTGCCCAGGCGCTGGAACTTTGCCAGCAGCTCATCTTTGTTCATGGGATACCCCTCTTAAAGAAACGGGGCGTGCAGTTCTACAACCCACACGCCCCATAACAGTTATCAAACGCTATGGAACTAGCTACTTAAGCTCCGGCCAGTAATCCTTATTGGCCTCGATGAGCTTATCGAGCACCTTACGCGCCTTCTTTGCGTCACCGACCAGACGATTAAGCGTGAGTGCCTGCAGGGCCTTCTCGTAGGAACCCTCCATCCAAGCCTCAACAGTCAGGCGCTCATAGGCGTACTGGTTCTCCATAAGACCGCGATAGAAGGTGCCAATCTTGCCAACAGCATAGGGCTGCGGGCCATTGGCGCCCACGCTTGCCGCGACCTCGACCATGGCGTCATCGGGCATACCCTCGATAATGCCGTTGTTGGGCACGATGACAATGAAGGTCTTGTTGGTGTTGCGATAAATGGCCGAGGTGATTTCCACGATCATATCGCCATGAGCATCGTTCTGCACAACCGAGGAGTTCTTTGCGGTGCCGACTTTGGCAACACGCTCGCACTCGGCGAACACGCGCTTCTCGCGACCGTTGATAACCTCGTCGGAGCGAGTGTAGTCGGGGTCGAGGTGAGCGACCTTGTACTCGGGATACAGATAGTACTGCAGATAAGTGTTGGGCAGATAGTCGGGGAAGTCCTCGAGCATATCCTTGACCATGGCGTAGGTATCAAGCCAGGACTGGTCACGCTGCTCAGCATCGGCAGGAAGGAAGCCGTTCTTCTCCGTGTACTCCTTAATCTGCGGGACGAGGTCATGGCCCTCTTCATCGTAGATGTGCTTGAACCAACCGAAGTGATTGAGGCCAAAGTACACAGGCTCCGTCTTGCTCATATCGCGACCGAGCAGGCGACCGTAAGAGCGCATGAGGTTGACAGGCTGGTCGCAGATGTTGAGAACGCGATGCTCATCGGGCAGGACGCGCTCGAGACCATATGCCACAATAGCAGCCGGATTGGTGTAATTGATAATCCACGCCTCCGGGCTATGGGCGCGAACGTCGTTGACGATCTCAACCATGTCATGCATGGAGCGCATACCGTAAGCCATGCCGCCAGGGCCCACCGTTTCCTGGCCGATGATTCCCATATGCAGCGGAATCTTCTCGTCCTTGCTACGCATCTCGTAGCCGCCGGTACGAATCTGGCAGAGCACAAAGTCGACGTCGGTGTAAGCCTCGTCCTTATCGGTGGTGTAACCAAACTCCACACCGGGCTCCTCCTCGGCGAAGAGAATCTTGCCAAACTCGCCGATCGGACGCTGGCGCTCGGCATCGATGTCATAGAGCATCACGCGGTTCAGCGGCAGAATGTCCATGTGCTTGGTCAGGGCTTTAAGAATGCCAGGGCACCACGTGGAGCCGCCGCCAACGATCACAATATTGAGCTTATCCTTCATGTTCCGTCCCTCCAGGGTTGGCTGATCGGTGTTCTCGAAGACCTTGGGCTCCGCGGCTGTCCTCGGCTTGCTTCGTTTCGATTGGTATTTTGCGACATAAGGTCGTTTGCAAGTCCCCGTGTGGGCCAATGCGAAACGGGGACACATGATTTCGCTCACGACACAGATATGTGTAGGCAGACACGCGCGTTTGCCCAGTTCATGGGCAATAGGCAATCTTGACCGATTACCGATTTCTCACCTGGCTACACAAAGCGGTACCATATGTACGGCGAGGTGCGAGGGGCTGAAACATCTTATGAAAGATCAAGAATCCTTTTATGATCATGTGCGAGCTGGCGAGAGCAAGCTCAACGATCTCGAAAGCGAGATCATGCGCTACATCATCGAGCTGCGTGATGATATTGACGATGTCACGCTTAAGAGCGTTGCCGAACGGTTCTTCGTCGCTCCCAATACAATTGTCAGGCTTGCCCATAAACTTGGCTTCTCGGGGTTTACGGAGCTCAAACAATCGTATTCCGCCTCGCTCGATCGCAATCGATTCACTATCGAGGCACTTCCTCTTGATACCCAGCTCGTACAGACCAAAGATCTGCTTAACGACCGGGTCATCGATTCGGTTGTGAGTCTTATCCAGGACGCCTCGCATATCGTGTTCTTCTGCTCGGGCTTTTCGAAATACCCGTGCCTCGAGATGGCTGAAAAGCTCAAAATAATGGGCAAGAATACCGACACGCTCAGTGAACGCCACGTCATGAGGCATTACGCAGAACTCCTCGGCAAAAACGACCTGGTCTTCAGCGTTTCCGTAAGCGGCGAGACGCAGGTGTCTATTGACGCCACATCGATAGCCAAAACGCGCGGATGCAAGGTTGTCACGCTCACCGGCTTTTCTCGAAATTCCCTCTCGAAACTAGCCGACTACCCTATCTACACCGTGCAAAAAGAAATCCGCTTGGGCAGCATGGACCTCGACAGTCGATTGATGTTCTATTACGTTTTCGAATTGATATTTGAGCGCTACTTCAAACTGGCCAAGAAATAAAACTTGGTATGCGCCCGGCTTCGACTCTTTAGCAGCCTTCTATATGAAAGGTATCGCCCTATGCAACGCGTACTGTTTATCTGTCATGGGAACATCTGCAGATTCAGAAAAATGCCTAGCTAGTTAGGATCCCGGCGAACCATATCGCGTACCTTACGACGTTTTTACGACTTTGAGCCCCGATGCGATATTGCCGTGATGGAGAAAAGCAACTCCTTTCGCCTTTCCCCAGTAGCTGAAGAACGGAGAATCGAGCATAAGCATTCCTTTCCGGTCGTCTCAAACCTCTGCAATTTGGAGGGTAAATCGCGAAAGCTAATATCTCAAACACCAGAAAAATCAAGTCGATGACCTCGCTCAACATTCACGATGTTAGTGTCGGAAAAATTTAGCCAAATATAGTCGGCCGAGATTGACCAATCCCGGCCGACCCATTTTGGCCAACACGCCCGCATCTATGACTTTCCTATCGCATTCCTACATCCCCTCGGGCTGGATCCCCCTCACCTTCACCGCCTGGGGGACGTGTTTAGGGCAATCTGATTGTTGCTAGTGCGGCACCCATTCTTTTCATCTACGGAAACGAAAAATTTCAGAAAAGGCAAAGGCATGCCGACCAGCTAGGCCTACCGTTGC
>NZ_JBQKDO010000030.1:0-5126 GCF_052121795.1 Collinsella sp. LCP19S3_B7 | reverse complement strand
GATACAATACGGAGAGGCGCAGCGATGCGCTCGGCGGCCGCACGCCGGCCGAGTTCCGCGCCGCGCTGGGAAGGGCCGCGTAACGGTCCAAGAAATCGTCCGCAGTCCCACATCACCACGGAGAGCAATGATCCGTTTTCCTCTTTCTCATACGGATCATTAGGCAGTAGCGCGGCCTAGCCAGTTGCCGCTGTGGTGGTAGATAGTGAACATCGTGGCCGTGATGAGCCAGGTTACGGGGTAAACCAGCAGCAGGAGCTCAAGCGACGGATCGAAAGGCATGATCGCAAACACCCAGATCACCCTGAGCACGACGGTGCCGAAAATCGTGAGAATCATGGGCTGCAAGCTCACGCCGGCACCGCGAATGGAGCCCGACGCGTTTTCGATAATCGAGAAAATCGCATAGAACGGCGCAATAAAATGGATGATGGTCGTGGTGTACGCCGAGATCGAAGCATCGTCGACAAACAGACGCGACAGAGGACCCGAGAACACCAGCAGCACGGCAGACAGGCCACCAATGAGCATAAACGACAGCACGAGCGACGTATGGTAGCCCTTGCGCATGCGCTCGTAGTTGCGCGCGCCAAAGTTCTGTGCCGAGAACGTGGTGATCGACACGCCAAGCGCCTCGGTAACCATCCAGACAATGCCATCTAAGCGGCCCGAAAGACCCCAGGCCGTGGTGACATCGGCACCAAACGAGTTGACCGACACCTGAATCAAGACGTTGGAAATCGAATACGCAGAAGACTGAAAGCCAAGCGGCAAACCACACGAGATCATGCTCTTGCAAATACCAGGATCAATGCCGAGTTTGGACAGTGAAAGCCGCCACGCACCCGGTGCGTGCATCATGCGAATCACGATCATCGTGGCGTTGGAGCAAATGGTCAGCGCCACCGCGATGCCGCAGCCCAGAGCCTCCATATGCAGCACGGCAACGAAGATGACATCCAGCACCACGTTAACGAGGCAGCCGGAAGCGATGATCACGGCAGGTCCACGCGTGTCGCCCACGGCGCGCAGCAGTGCCGTTCCCATATTGAGCAGCAGCGCCGCAACCATGGCGGCAAAATAGCAACGAGCATAGGCCACACCCTCGGCCAATAGTTCATGCGGCGTATTCATAAGCACCAGCATGGGCTCAACGAACACTATGCCCAGAATCGAGACGACGATACCGCCCACCAGAGCGAGCGTCATGGCCGTATGGACCGAACGACTCAGTCGCTCATCATCGTGCTGGCCAAAATACTGACCCGTAATAACAGCACAGCCGGCGCCAACACCGACGCAAAAACCGATGCAGAGCTCCGTGAGCACCATCGTGGCCTGGATGCCGCCCAACGCGAGCTTTCCGCCAAACTGACCGACGATATAGGTACCGATAAGTGTGTAGGCCTGCTGAAAGAACGAACTAAAAAAGATGGGAACGCACAGCGAAAGCAACTGCTGCCAAATAACACCCTGTGTTACATCGATAGCCGTAGATTTCTTAGCCACACGCCCTCCCCACCAGCGCACGTCAAACAACAAAACGTCAATTTTATGACCAAAGCCAGCACCAGCTTAGCACCGACCGGCGTCAACCGAAACACCCGGACTCAGAGCCCAGTGCAAAATATCTGCCTAGTGATACAGTCCCGGCTGGTAGTGATACTCGTTGCTCACGTGCGGACACAACTGCCAAAAAGCGACAGCACTCGCCGCGGCCACGTTGAGCGAATCGACCCCGTGCGCCATCGGAATACGCACAGCCCGGTCACAGCCCGCGATGGTCTTGGCGCCCAGGCCGGCGCCCTCGGTGCCCATAAAGATCGCCAACCGGTCAATCTCTTGCAGCGCAGGATCGTCCAACGACACCGAATCATCCGTCAATGCCATGGCGGCACACGAAAAGCCGGCATCGTGTAGCGCCGCCAGCCCATCATGCGGCCATACGCGCGCCTCGCTGCCAATGCGCGTCCAGGGCACCTGGAACACCGTGCCCATGCTCACGCGGGCCGAGCGGCGGTACAGCGGGTCACAGCAAGTGGGGCTTACCAAAATGCCATCGACATTCAACGCTGCCGCCGAGCGGAAAATCGCACCCACATTAGTATGGTCGACAATACCCTCGAGCACGCACACGCGCACCGGTCGCTCACCCGCCACCTCGACGACGCCGCCCAAGAACTCATCAACCGGAATCTGACGCGGGCGACGGAACGCCGCGAGCGCACCGCGCGTCACGTTAAAGCCCGTCAACTGCTCCATGAGCTCCATGGAGGCCACGAACACAGGAACTGGACCTGCGCCCTCGCGTACAACCAGACGCTCGAACAGCGGCATCATCTGATCGAGCCAGCGCTCACCCAAAAGAAAGCTCACCGGCTCGTATCCGGCACGCACCGCACGCTCGATGACCTTGGCGCTCTCGGCGATAAAGATGCCCTTTTGCGGCTCCAGCACGCAGCGCAGCTCGCGCTCCGTCAGTCGCACGTAGGCGTCGAGCCGCTCATCATTAAGGGAATCGATTCGCAGCACCTCAACGGCATCAGTCATAGCAGCCAGCCCGTACCCTTCTTTACAGCACATCTATACCAAACGAGGCGACGCTAAGCGCCGCCCCATGCATTCAATCAACCCGGTGATACCGTTCACGCCAGACGATTTAAGCATCAACACGACGATATGTCACGAACTCATAATCGAGGCCTTCGTCACCCTCGCCCGCGGCAATCGTGGCAACCCCGTCGCGCCGCGCAACTTCCCACGCAGGATCGACATCCAAATTGGGAAAATACGTGTCCACGGCATGGGTGCAATGGTTGTGCGTGACCTCGGCCTCCACGCAGTACGGCAGAAATTGCCGATACACCTCGCCGCCACCGATCACCCACGCAACAGGTTCATCGGCCACGGCGGCCAAGGCCTCGTCAACGCTATGCACTACGTCGACGCCCTCGGGGGCAAAGCCCTCGTCGCGTGTGAGCACAATGTTGCGACGGTTCTTAAGCGGACGCCCGCCGGGAAAACTCAGCAGGTTCTTGCGTCCCATAATGACCGGACAACCCTTGGTGCACGCCACAAAATGGCGCATGTCGGCACGGTTGGACACGACCATGTCACCCTCGCACCCAATGCCCCAGTCATCGCACACGGCGACAATGGCAGAAAGCTTACACGTCATGCGCGTCACCTACACCGCAATGGGGATGTTCTTGACCTGCGGGCCGTGCTCATAGCCCTCAACGATCAGATCATCAGTCGTAAACGCGTAGAAATCATGCACATCGGGGTTGAGCGTTACCTTAGGAGCCGCAAACTGCGGACGCTCGATAAGCTCGCGGACGATATCGACATGACGGTCGTAAATATGGGCATCGGCGATCACATGCAGCAACTCGCCAGCGATCATATCGACCGACTGCGCGACCATCATCAGCAAAATGGCGTACTGGCACACATTCCAGTTGTTCGCGGCCAAAATGTCCTGGCTGCGCTGGTTGAGAATCATGTTGAGTGTTGGCTTATCGTCCTGCGGGCGCTGCGTGACGTTATAGGTCACGCTGTAGGCGCACGGATACAGGTGCATCTCGGACAGGTCGCTAAACACATACGTGTTGGTCATGATGCGACGGCTGTACGGCGTGTGCTTAAGGTCGTACAGCACGCGGTCCATCTGGTCAAAGTCACCCTCGGCATAATGGCTCTTCTGCCCAATCTGATACCCATAGGCCTTGCCGATAGAGCCGGTCTCATCGGCCCACTCATCCCAAATATGGCTGTTGAGGTCATGCACGTTATTGGACTTCTTTTGATAGATCCATAGAATCTCGTCCATGGCAGATTTGAGGGCCGTACGACGCAGGGTAAGCGCCGGAAACTCCTCACGCAGGTCGTAGCGTGCCGTGACACCAAAGTTTTTAATGGTATAGGCAGGGGTGCCGTCCTCCCACACCGGACGAACCTTTTGGCCCTCGGTAGTGGTGCCATGGTCCAGAATATCGCGGCACATGGCTACAAACTGTTGATCAGCTTTGCTCATTGACCCTCCTGTCAGTCGCCTATAAGCGATTTTTATTGTAGCCCAGGCGCGCAGCATCGAATTGCACACTTGGGGCGGCACACGCAATGCACGGCAGTACGGCACCGCATTCGCAAATGCTGTACCTTTGGCTTTTTTGACATATGCCAAAAATAGCTTGAGCGGCTCCGTATACGCGCTATCCTATTGTTGACATATGTCAGATTTGGAGAGTGTATGGCAGGAAGACGCGAAAAATTGCGCCGTGTTGGGATCATTCCCGAATATCGCGGCTTTACCCCTGACGGCCTTGCCAGCGGAGACGCCATCGACATGACGGTCGATGAGCTCGAAGTCCTACGGCTTTGCGACCTGGAAGGCCTCAATCAGGAGGCCGTCGCCCAGCAAATGGGCATCGCCCGTGCCACCGTGGCGGCCATCTGCAGCCGCGCGCATCGCAAGGTGGCAAACGCGCTGGTCAACGGGCGAGCACTTAGTATCGAGGGCGGCAATATCGCATACTCCCCCACACCTACGACGACGGCCATATGGCCAGCAAAGGAGGTCGGCACCATGAGGGTGGCAACGACGTACGACAACGGCAACATCTTTATGCACTTTGGCCGCAGCGAGCAGTTCAAAATCTATGACATCCAGGATGGCAAGGTGCTCAACGAGCAGGTCGTAGGCACCGGCGGCACTGGTCACGGCGCCCTAGCGGGTCTGCTCGCCAACGGTGGCGTCGATACGCTCATCTGCGGCGGTATCGGCGGCGGCGCCATCAACGCGCTCACCCAGGCAGGCATCACGGTCTATGCGGGCGCCCAGGGCAGCTGCGACGCCTGCGTCGAGGCCCTCATTGCCGGCACGCTCGCGCAGACCGGCGAGGCCACCTGCGACTGCCATGGGCACGAGCACGCCCACGAGCATGGCGAGTCCTGCGGCTGCCACGGCCACCACGACCATGATGGGCACGAGGGCTGTGGCTGCCACTAGTGGCGGTACCGTCAAGATTCTTTCGCAAATTGATTTAGCCGTCTCCGGCCCCGTCCTCTTCTAGCCCTCCGCCTTTCCCCTCAGCTCGTCCATCTCCTCCAGCTTCGACATGTCC
>NZ_JBQKDO010000029.1:0-5626 GCF_052121795.1 Collinsella sp. LCP19S3_B7 | reverse complement strand
AGGAGGCGCCAGGTTAAACTGAAGGGACTGACCCCGGAGGAGTTCCGGAGACAGTCCCTTGCGGCGTAGTTCTTATTTAAGCCGTCCAGGTTTTGGGGTGCAGTTCACACTTCGTGCGGCGGGGGTTCTTTCGTCCTGTGGAATGCGCTGGGAAGTCACCCCATGCGGACAGCTGAGGGGTCTTTGTTGCGTTCGTACAAGCAACCCAACATATTTCTGAATTTGGATGGGAGGGGCTTGTCGCTGTTGGGGGGCGTTGAAGTGCGAGTGACACGTTGGGATGCGCGGGCGCCTTGGGTTGGGGCAATGCTCTGGGATGAGCCTCTTACTTAGGTGAAGAGGGGTTTTATGGCTGAGAGGTAGTCTTTGGCTACGTCGGCCTTGTCGGCTTGGAAGTTGTGCCAGGCCCACCATTGGACGGTGGCTACGAAGCTTGAGGCTATGTGGTGGAGGAGGAAGTTACGATCCATGGTGCTGGCGGGGCCTGCAGGGTCGACAGGGACGGTTTCGGCTGCGCGCGACATGATGGTCTTGCGGAGACAGTCGGCGAAGACGCGCGAGCCGGCGCCGGCTACGAGGGCGCGCACGCCCTGACGACGATCCCAGAGGTTGTTGAGGATATGCTCGACCTGTACGAGCGGGTCATTGAGGGGTGTACCGTCATCGTCGAGGGCATGGGTGCAGATATCGCACACGAACTCAGCGAGCAGGTCATCTTTGCTCTTGAAGAGGCCGTAGAACGTTGCCCGACCCACATGGGCGCGAGCGATGATGTCGCCAACGGCAATCTTGCCGTAGTCCTCTTCGCGCAGGAGCTCGGAGAACGCCGCAACGATGGCAGCGCGGCTTTTTGCCTTGCGGGCATCCATGGCTATGCGTCCGCGTGAACGAGCAGACAGCGGAGCGTGCCGGAGCAACCCTCGTAGGGGCGTTTGCCGGCGCCGTAGCCGACGGCTTCGATGTGGTAGCGTGAGGGCAGTTGGTCGGACGTGCGCAGCGCGGTGACGATGGCGGCGCCCGTTGGCGTCACGAGCTCGCCGGCGACCGGTGCAGGCGTGAGGGCGATATTGCCTGCCTGGCACAGGTTGACGACAGCGGGGACGGGAATGGGCATGAGGCCGTGGGCGCAGCGGATGGTTCCGTGGCCCTCGGAGAGCGACTCGACCACAATGTCCTCGATGCCCAGGTCATCGAGGCAGATGGCGACCGAGCAGACGTCGACGATGGAGTCGACAGCGCCCACCTCGTGAAACAGGACGGTGTCGGGCGTTTTGCCGTGAGCTTTGGCCTCGGCAGCAGCGAGTGCGGTAAAGATGGCGAGGGCACGACGCTTGGCGCCATCGCTTAGCTGTGAGCCGTCGATGATGGCGGTGACGTCCGCCAAAGAACGGTGGTGATGGTGGTGGGCGTGGTGATGGTCCTCGTGGCCATGACCGTGGCCCTCATGGTCATGCTCGTGCGTATGCTCGTGGCAGTGTTCGTGTTCATGTCCGCCATGGTCATGATGGTGGTGCTCATGCTCGTGCGTGTACTCGGCAGCTGTTTCGTTGCCAAAGAGCCAGGCCATGTCGTGGTCGTGGTTCTCGAGCTCCTCTGCCAAATGAACGTCAAAGTCGCAGGCGTCGATGCCATGCTTGTTTTCACGCGTGACGGCGATCGTAAAGCCGTCGACCGGCAGCGTGGCGAGCTGTTCGCGCAGGTGCTCCTCGCTGGCGCCCAGGTCGAGCAGGGCCGCGACGGTCATATCGCCGCTGATGCCCGAGGTGCCGTCGATGATAAGCGTATGCTGATGGTTGGACATGGAATGCTCCTTAACGGGCACAGGTTGTTCCGGTGCACAGATGATTGATAAGACTTGCCTGGTAGGCGGCACCAAAGCCATTGTCGATATTGACGACCGAAACGCCGCTGGCGCAGGAGTTGAGCATGGCGAGCAGCGCGGCTATGCCACCAAAGCTCGCTCCGTAGCCCACGCTGGTAGGAACGGCGATGACCGGACAGCTTACCAGACCGCCGATAACGCTCGCCAGCGCGCCCTCCATGCCGGCGATGGCGATGACCACCTGTGCCTGGGCAAGTTCCTCGGCATGCGCGAGCAGACGGTGCAGGCCGGCGACACCTACGTCGTAGAGGCGGTCGACCTCGTTGCCGTAGAACTCGGCCGTCAACGCGGCTTCTTCGGCGACGGGCAAGTCGCTCGTGCCGGCGCAGGCGACAACGATGCGTCCGTTACCGGTAGGGGAGGGCTTACCGCCCACGAGGGCGAGCTGAGCGTTCGGGACATATCCCAGGTCGATCCCGTTGTCGAGAAGCTCCGAGGTGCGGGCTGCTTTTTCGGCATCCAGGCGCGTAACCAGGGTGCGCTCCTGACCGGCATCGCGCAGCGCTTTGATAATGGCGGCAATCTGCTCGGCGGTTTTACCGGCGCCGTAGACAACCTCACCGGCCCCCTGGCGCACCCCGCGCGAAAGATCGAGCTGCGCAAAACCCAGATCGGTGGTTGGCGCCGTTTGGATGCGCGTAAGGGCGACTGCCGGGGTGACTGCTCCGTCGGCAACATCGCTCAGTAACTGCTCAAGATCTCGCTTATCCATATATCTTCCCTTCGACGGCGCAAAGTCTAGCACTCAAAGGGTATGTTTCCGAACACTAAGACAAAATTGTTCGGAAACTAGATATAGGGGATTTGATTCTGTTGTTAGATGGATCGGCTAGTCACGCAGGATGATGTCCATGGCGAGCATCAGGTTGCGCTCGTCGATGGCAAACGGAGCGGCCTCGCGCGTCTTGGGCTTGGCGCAAAATGCGATGCCCGTGCCCGCGGCCTGAATCATGGGGATGTCGTTGGCGCCGTCGCCGATCGCCACGGTATGGGCCATATCGACACCGCACTCAACCGCCCAATCCAGTAGCTGGATAAGCTTGGATTCCTTGGTCACAATGTCTGCCGCCAGCTTGCCCGTGAGCTTGCCGTCTACGACCTCCAGGCGGTTGGCCAGGCAAAAATCGATGCCCGCGGCAGCTACGATCTTGTCGGCGACCTCGTGGAAGCCGCCGCTTACCACGCCGACCTTCCAGCCCTTGCTGTGCGCCGAGCGCACAAGCTCCAGTGCGCCGGGGGTAAACGTCACGCGCTCAAAGGTGCGCTCGAAAACGCTCTCGTCCAGGCCGGCAAGCAGCCCCACGCGCTCCTCGAGCGCCTGCTTAAAGTCGAGCTCGCCGCGCATGGCGCGTTCGGTGATCCGCGCAACTTGCCCGCCCACGCCTGCTTCCTCGCCCAACAGGTCGATGACCTCCTGGTTGATGAGCGTGGAATCGATATCCATAACGATGAGGCGTGAAGTCATGGCGGGCCTTTCCGAGTGCAGTTGTATTGTAGGCACATTGTCGCACGCGGCGCGCCTTGGCGACGGCCAGGCCGCGTCAATTGTTTCGTCTCCGTCAAGTCTTTGAGCGGGAGCCACTTTTTCGCGGTACATCGGCGCGGGTGCGATAAGATAGAACGCCATGTCCGGCTGCGCGGTTTACGCAGGCTGGGCAAATCTGTACGACGCCGCCCGGAACGACACGGGGCGGCACAGATCCATAAAGGAGGATCACTGGTATGAGCCAGACCCGTCCCATCGACGAGCATTCCATGCACACCCATACCTGCGGCGAGCTTCGCCGCGAGAACGTGGGCGAAGAGGTCACCCTCACCGGTTGGGTGAGCCGTCGCCGCGACCACGGCGGCCTTATCTTCTGCGACCTTCGCGACCGCGAGGGCATCACGCAGCTCACCTTCGACCCCGAGCACTCCGACGGCGATGCCTTTAAGATCGCCGAGACCATGCGTCCCGAGTGGCCCATCAAGATTCACGGCGTCGTGCGCGCCCGTGGCGAGGAGACCACCAACGCCAAGCTCGCGACCGGCGAGATCGAGGTCCTGACCGACCACGCCGAGGTGCTCAACACCTCCGTCACCCCGCCGTTCCAGATCGAGGACGGCATCGAGACCAGCGAGGACACCCGTCTGCGCTATCGCTATCTGGACCTCCGTCGTCCCGAGATGATGGCCAACCTCAAGCTGCGCTCCGACTTCACCTTTGCCATTCGCGAGGCGCTTCACAACCGTGAGTTCATGGAGGTCGAGACGCCCTCCCTGTTCAAGTCCACGCCCGAGGGCGCTCGAGACTTCATCGTTCCCAGCCGTATTCAGCCGGGTAACTTCTACGCCCTGCCGCAGTCCCCGCAGCTCCTAAAGCAGCTGCTCATGGTCGGTGGCGTCGAGCGCTACTACCAGGTTGCCAAGTGCTTCCGCGACGAGGACTTGCGTGCCGACCGTCAGCCCGAGTTCACCCAGGTCGATATCGAGATGTCCTTCGTGGACCAGAACGACGTCATGAGCGCACTCGAAGAGGTCTTGGCCGACGCCTTCGGTCGCATGGGTGTCGAGATGCCCACGCCGCTGCGTCGCATGGACTACTGGGAGGCCATGGACACCTATGGCTCCGACAAGCCCGATACCCGCTATGGCATGCATCTGGTCGATCTGACCGACATCTTTGCCAACTCCAAGTTCAAGGTCTTTGCGACTGCCGCAAACGAGGAGGGCTCTGTCGTCAAGGCCATCAACGCCAAGGGCGCCGGTGCCTGGGCACGTGCCAAGATCGATAAGCTCGCCGGCGTGGCCTCCACGTTTGGCGCCAAGGGTCTGGCCTGGATCGCTTTCCGCGAGGACGGCTCCATCAACAGCCCCATCGTCAAGTTCTTCTCGGACGAGGAGATGGCGGCTCTGCGCGAGCGCATGAACGTCGAGCCTGGCGACCTCGTGATGTTCGCCGCCGGCCCGCGCCTGCTCTCTGACGAGATCCTGGGCGGCATGCGCTCTCACATGGCCAACGCACTCGAGATCAAACGCGAGGGTCACGACTTCCTGTGGGTCGTCAACTTCCCGCTGTTCCACTGGGATGAGGACCGCAAGGCCTATGCAGCCGAGCACCAGCCGTTCACTCTGCCGACCGAGACCGACATCGCCAAGATCGAGGCCGACCCGTTGGCTGCCGGTTCCTGCACCTACGACTTTGTCATGGACGGTTTTGAGGCCGGCGGCGGTGGCATGCGCATCCATAACGCCGAGATGCAGATGTCCATGCTCAAGCTCCTGGGCTTTACCGAGGAGCGCGCCGAGTCGCAGTTTGGCTTCCTCATGGAGGCGCTCAAGTTTGGTGCGCCCCCGATGGGCGGTTTTGCCCTGGGTCTGGACCGCGTGTGCATGCTGCTTACTGGCTCCGATTCCATCCGTGACGTCATGGCGTTCCCCAAGACGGCCAGCGGCTCCGACCTTATGTCGGGCGCCCCGAGTGCCGTTTCCGGCGCCCAGCTCAAGGACGTCAGCCTGCGCTTGATGTAGGCGAGCGGCTGCATATTGTCTCTAACGAGGGAAGGACGCGTGCCTTCCCTCGTTTTTTATGCGCGGGCGTTGCGAGGGCATAGGGTGACCGGACGTCGCGGAAAGTGCGTCCCGGAATCTGCGTGGGACTGCGGACGATTTCTTGGACCGTTACGCGGCCCTTCCCAGCGCGGCGCGGAACTCGGCCGGCGTGCGGCCGCCGAGCGCATCGCTGCGCCTCTCCGTATTGTATCG
>NZ_JBQKDO010000028.1:0-8264 GCF_052121795.1 Collinsella sp. LCP19S3_B7 | reverse complement strand
GCTGGCGCCGCCCGCCTTCGCTGCGTCGCTTCGCTCCTTGCGTGCTGCGCTGGAAAACGCTTCGCGTTTCCTCAGCTCCGCACCCTGTCGGGTTCGAATCCCGGCGTTGGGTAGAAAAAAGCCCGCCACCGCGGGGGTAACGGGCTTCTCGTTTTAAATGGTGCCCCCAGCGGGATATCCGCGTGCGGCTGGCGCCGCCCGCCTTCGCTGCGTCGCTTCGCTCCTTGCGTGCTGCGCTGGAAAACGCTTCGCGTTTCCTCAGCTCCGCACCCTGTCGGGTTCGAATCCCGGCGTTGGGGTAGAAAAAAGCCCGTCACCGCGGGGGTAACGGGCCTCTCGTTTTAAATGGTGCCCCCAGCGGGATTCGAACCCGCGATATCCACCTTGAAAGGGTGGCGTCCTTGGCCGCTAGACGATGGGGACAGCGGGAAAGAGTATAGCAGACTTTTTTATCCGTTCACATATCGTTGGCAAACTGGAAAACCACCACACAGGAGCTGGCCCTCTCCCCCCGATCTTCAAAAATCTCAATCTATAACATCTGGGCGGGTAAATCGGCCTTATCTGTTACAGATTGAGACAAAATGCAGGCGTCGGGACGAACGTCTCAATCTGTAACAGTAAGACGACCTTTGGTGGTCTAGATGTTACAGATTGAGACAAACCGCTGGGACGGGTCAAAACCACCACAAAGGTGCCTGTCCCTTTGTGGTGGCGGGGCGTTAGGGGAGGAGCTTCATGGCGGCGTCGTGGGCGGCGTGCTCGTAGGTGTCGTCGAGGGGCTTGAGCGGCAGCAGGGCGGCGGCCTGTGCATCGCCACGGCGCTCAAGGGCATGGGCGATGAGCCAGTCGGCGAGCTCGGGGTTCTTGGGCAGTGCCGGTCCGTGTAGGTACGTGCCGATGACGCCCTTGTAGATGAGGCCCTCAAAGCCGTCGTCGCCGTTGTTGCCGGTGCCCGTGACGACAGATGTTCCGAGCGGCGTGGCCTCTGCATCGAGCAGGGTGCGGCCGCCGTGGTTCTCGAACCCCACAAAGGGCTCGGGTGCCAGGTCGGTCTTGACGGCGACGTTGCCTATCAGGCGGTCGGAGCCGCGCACGGTCTCGGCGGCGATGACACCTAGGCCCTCGATGCGATTCTCGCCCATATAGTACGAACGACCGAGCAGCTGATAGCTGCCGCAGATAGCGAGCAACGAGCCGCCGTCCTCAACATATGTCGCAACCTTGTCCTTTTGAGCGAGCAGCTCGTGTGCCACAGCCAACTGATCGCGGTCGGCACCGCCGCCCATCATGACGATGTCGGCGTCGGTAAGATCGAGCGTCTCGCCCATGCGGACCTCGTCCACGCGCGCGGGAATGCCGCGCCAGGCGCAGCGGCGCTCGAGGGCGATGACGTTGCCGCCGTCGCCATAGAGGTTGAGGGCATCGGGATACAGATAGACGATGCGCAGCGGGCGCGGAAGCTCGACCGGCGCAATATCGGTGGGGACGGCGCTGCCATCGGTGCGTGTTACGGCGCAGGAGGCAACCGAGCTCGCATCGGCGTCTTTAAGTCCGTCGAGCTCTTTGACCAGCGGCGGGAATGCCGTGTAATTGGCGACGGCGTAGAAGGAGTCATCGGCGGCCTCATCTGCCACGGCGCCGATCGCCTGCTCGATATTCGAGATGATGGCGGCGTCGATGCCGGCGTACTTCAGGCGCACCTGCATGTCGTGCGCGCGCGTACCCCCGGCAAAGGCGATAAGCCCTGGGGTATCGGCGATGCGCTCGAAGTCGACGTCGTAGATCCACGAGACATCGTGGCCGTCGGCGTCGTTGTCATTCAGGAAGAAGGCGCAGAGTCTGCCGCCTGCCGTTTTAATGGACTGGATCTGGCGATCGAAGCCCACGGGATTTTTGGCCAGGTTTGCCTCGACGGTGCGGCCGGCAATCTCCCAGCGGCCCATGCGTCCGCCGGCGGGGACGTAGGCATCGAGCGTGGGCTGCAGATGCGCTGCGTCCACGCCCAACTCGCGCGCCGCAAAGAAGGCGGCGGCAACGTTGTAGACCATGTACAGGCCGTTGTAGCGTGTGGCGATGTGCGTGGCGGGCGCTTTTGCCTCGGGTCCAAAGGTCAGGTCAAAGCCGTAGCCGTCGCAGCCGAGCTCAACGCCTGTCACGCGACGGACCAGCGCGGGGCGACTCCAACCGCACGAAGGACAATGATAGGCGCCGAGCTGGCCGTACTGCACATAGTCGTACTCCAGCGGCGCGTTGCATTGCGAGCAAAAACGCGAGTCGCTAATGCGATCGGACTCGGTGCCCGTGGCGCCGTCGATGCCAAAGGCGATGCTCATATTGGGGACGCGTGCGGCGATCGAGGCGCAGAGCGGGTCGTCGGCGTTATAGATGAGCGTCGTTGCCGGCGAAAGCTCCAACGCGTGGGCGATGACGTCCTGGGTGTGGTCGATCTCGCCGTAGCGGTCCAGCTGGTCGCGGAACAGGTTGAGCAGCACAAAGTACGTTGGCTTGAGCTTGGGCAAGACGCGCACCGTGTAGAGCTCGTCGCACTCAAAGACGCCTACGCGCTTGCTGCTGGCGGCACGCTTAAGATCGCTGCGGCCCTCGAGCAGGGCACCCACCACGCCCGGCTCCATGTTGTTGCCGGCGCGGTTGCATACCACGGTGGCGCCGCTGGCGGCAACGGCGTCGGCGATGAGGTTGGAGGTGGTGGTCTTACCGTTGGTGCCGGTGACCACCACGCTGCGGTCGACAAGGCTCGCGAGGTCGCTTAGCAGCTCGGGGTCGATCTTCATGGCGATGCGGCCGGGGAGTACGCCGCCCTGGCGCTTAAGGATGGAGCGCAGCCCCCAGCGGGCGATATCGCTCGAAGTGCAGGCGAGAGATGAGCGGAAGTTCATGAAGCCGTTCCTAACGTGAATGACATGGTCATGGCGAGCGTGCCGTTAAAAGCCATAACGGCGCGCAAATTCCTGGGCAAGCCGCGATACGTCTTCGCAAGCGTTGGCCCAGGGGGCAAAGTCGGGAGTATCCGAGATGATACCGTCGGCCTCCCAAACTGCCTGGTGCGAAAGGTCCCAGGGGTCGTGCGGCTCGGGCCGGCAGGGAAGGTACGGCGTCTGATACATGGGGTTCAGCAAAAAGAACGCGCCGCCCTCGCAGCGGTTGGCAAACTCACGCAGGGCGCGTGTCGCCGGGCGCATCTTGTTCGTTTTGAACAGCAGGATCGTGCGGGCGAGTAGGTACCAGGGGGAGTTCTCGAGGGCATCGGCCCCCATCTGCTCCTCGAGCTGGTGGGCCAGGGCAAAAAAGCCGTCCTCGTCTTCCAGACGAGCGAGGGCGAGTAGCACGGTGCCGGCAGCTCGGGTGGGATAGCCTTCCGCCTTAAGAACACGGCGAGAATAGTTGACGGCAGCACGGTAGCGAGCGCTCGCCATGCACAGCTGCGAGATGGCCTCGAGCGTGTGGAGCCACCCGATAAGCGCCGGCTCGCTCACGGTGAGATCGGCCGCCGTCACGCCGTCTGCCAGCACCTTGTTGGTCCAGTAGTGCGGGGCCTCCATATCGAATCCGGGCACGCTTTGCCGCAGGTAATCGGCTGTGGTCGCCTCGAGCTTCATCAGGTCGCCCAGGCAGGCGTCGACGGGCGTGTCCGCCAAAATGATGGCAAGCAGATGGGCATCGAAGACATACGCATCGACGCGGACGATCTTGAGCAGCTCATCGCGCATATCGTCGAACAGGCGGTTGCGCGTCTGCTCAAACTCCTCATCGCTGCCCATATCCTCGATACGATGGAGCTCGTCGAGCAGGTGGCGGTGAACGCCGGCATAGGACAGCAGCGCCTGGGCATGCTCGGTCTGCGCATACTTATGAGGGTTGACGCTCACATCGTTATGGACAAGATCGCGTGCTGCATCGGTGAGTTCGGGGTGCGACGCAACGTAGGCGCGCTCCAGGTAGGCGGGGATGTAGACGCTCGGATCCATTAGAGGTCTCCTCCCTTAAACGGCAAGCCCTGCTCGGCCGCCCGCAGGATGCGCTCGTCGATCTGGGAACGCACGATATCGTTGGTGGCGACCCAGGCGGCAAAGCTGGCGTTGTCGGGGGCGCCCAAGCCCTCCTGCAGTACCGGCGTCGCTTCGGACAGCGCAAGGACAAGCTCGTCGGTGGAGCCCACGCCCACGTTGACGCGGGCATAGACGCCATCGGGAAACTCGGTTTGAAAGTAAAGCGCCTCGGCTGCGTGCGGGCACGAGCGCGCAAGGATGCGCAAGTAGTGTTCGGCGCCCTCGTAGTCCAGCTCGCGCCAGGCAGCGCTCATCAGCGCGATGAGCGTCCACGGGTCTAAGTCGCGCTCTGCGTCCTTGGGACGACGGCGCAGCGGCGTGTTGGCAAGATAGGGGACGGAGTGGGCAGAGCGAAAGCGTTTGAGCTCCTCGGCGGGGTATTCGAGTTTTGCCATGGCGAGCATCGCAGTGTGGCGGACACCGGCCGGATCGTTGGGGGCAAAGTCCAGGCTGCGGTTTGCGGTTTCGAGCGACAGGCGGTAACGGCCGCTAATGAGGGCGCGCGACGCAAGGGCGGCAAGCCAGCGCAGGTAGGGGCGGCGTGTAAGGTCGCCTGCGGCCTCGCGCTCGTAGGGGTCCTGCGCCGAGGCGATCTTGAGTGCCAGGTCGTGCTCGACTTCATCGCGCTTGGATACCAAGTACTGTACGTACTCCTCGTTGGAGTTAGCGGTGAGGGCGGTCAACATGCGCTGAGCGTCCCAGTTGGTCGGGTCGAGTGCGGCTGCCTCGCGAAGCATGTTTTCGGCAGCGGCCTCTTCTTGCTCTGCCTGGGTATCGTCAGGGATAAAGGGAATGCGGTAGTCGACAGCCTCGACTACCTTGGCAATCAGATGTCCGGCGCGGTCGCGGTCGTGCACGATGAGCGGCGCGGGGTTGCGGGTGAATTGTTCCATCAGACGCTCTACGGCAGGGCCGTCGGTGAGCGGGATATTGTCGCGGCGCAAGGCCTCAAGAACGAGGCGATGGCAATCTTCTTGAATGGGATCGAATGCCATGGGGCCTCCTTTGCTGCGGTTAGGGTTCAAATGTCTCTATATAAGGTTCTAGTTTACCCGCATGAGGCACATTGGGAGTGCCGCACTTGGACATGCACCTTTGCACCACGAAGACGGATGTCGCACAAATGTCGGCACCTTGGACGACCGAGTGGTATCACGGTGCCGCAAACGGTCGATTTTTGGCGGCGAACGGTGTGTCTTTTGGAGGGGCACAGTCCTGCCCTGGATATGTGGTCAACCTTGATAAAACGTTTGCCCAGCTTGGGAGTATGAATGCCGCATAAGGGTCTTCAGGGATAGAAAAAACGTTTCATCATTGTCGACTTTCGGTAAATAACTGACCAACCAGAACGGTAAAATAATATTTGTCTGAGCGTTGAGACGTTTAGACATCGCGCATTGTCATCGCCGGCAACGCGCAAAACGGTCCTAACGGAGCCAATCGGGTGCTCCGTTATATACGCAAGTCTAAGAGGGGCTTGTTTAGGAGGCACAGTATGGGACGTTTTACCAATCCTCGCGATCTGTACTTTGGTGAGGGCGCTCGCCACGAGGTGAAGAACCTCAAGGGCAGCAAGGCCATCATCGTGACCGGCGGCGGCTCCATGCGCCGCGGCGGTTTTTTGCAGGACGTCGAGGCCGACCTTAAAGAGGCCGGTTTCGAGGTCAAGCTGTTCGAGGGCGTCGAGTCCGATCCGTCCGTCGAGACGGTCATGAAGGGCGCCGAGGCCATGACCGAGTTCCAGCCCGACTGGATTATCGCCATTGGCGGTGGCTCGCCCATCGATGCCGCTAAGGCTATGTGGCTGTTCTACGAGTATCCCGAGGAGACCTTCGAGGAGGCAGTCGTCCCGTTCTCCTTCCCGGAGCTCCGTCAGAAGGCTCACTTCTGCGCCATCTCCTCTACCTCCGGCACCGCTACCGAGGTCACCGCGTTCTCCGTCATCACCGACTACGCCAAGGGCATCAAGTACCCGCTGGCCGACTTCAACATCACCCCTGATGTCGCCATCGTCGACCCCGAGCTCACCTACACCATGCCCGCCAAGCTGTGCGCTCACACCGGTATGGACGCCCTGACTCACGCCATCGAGGCCTACGTCTCCACCGCTGGTTCCATGTACACCGACGCCAACGCCCTGCATGCTATCCGCGAGATCGTCGAGTGGCTGCCCAAGTCCTATCAGGGCGATCATGAGGCCCGCCAGCACATGCACGACGCCCAGTGCATCGCCGGCATCGCCTTCTCCTCGGGTCTGCTGGGCATTGTCCACTCCATGGCTCACAAGACCGGTGCCGCCTTTGAGGGCGATCACATCATCCACGGTTGCGCCAACGCCATGTACCTGGGCAAGGTCATCCAGTTCAACGCCAAGGACGCTCGCGCCAAGAGCCGCTACGCCTTCATCGCCAAGGAGATCCTGCACCTCGCCGGCGAGACCGAGGACGAGCTGGTCGAGGCTCTGGTCCAGGAGATTCGCGACCTCAACGACAAGCTCGACATCCCGCAGGGCATCAAGAACTACGGTGCCAAGGGCGTGAAGGCCGACGAGTCCATCATCGATTACGATGAGTTCGAGGCTAAGAAGCACGACGTTGCCGCCAACGCCATCCTCGACGCCTGCACGGGCTCCAACCCGCGCCAGCCGTCTCAGGAGGAGATGGAGCAGCTGCTCGAGTGCGTCTACACCGACACCCCGGTCACGTTCTAATCGGCACACATTGTTCTGATAAGGGTCTCGCGCTCTGTGCGCGGGACCCTTTTTCTATGGTGCAATCTAACCTGTCCTCAATGCGCCAAGTTGCCACAAGGGGACAGGTGGCTTTGCACCAACCGTTGTTTGATGAAGGGCGGATTCTCGTATGGCGCTTCCTATGGTTTATGGCGGTCCCGGCCGGTATGTTCAGGGGCCGGGCGAACTTTCGCGTCAGGGCAGATATTTGTCATGGTTGGGCTGCGCTGCCTATGTCTTGTTTGACCAGGGCACCGAGGATCGGCTGTGCAGGCAGATCGTCGATGGATTTCTGGACGAAGATCTAAGCGAGCCGTTCTTTAAGATTTACAACGGTCCGTGTACGGAAGAGGCCGTTGTCGAAATGGCCAAGGAAGCCCAGGCTGAGTATTGCGACATGGTGGTGGGTATTGGCGGCGGCAAGATGCTCGACATCGCCAAGGCCGTTGCGTTTTATGCCGAGTTGCCGTTGTGCGTATGCCCCACGGCGGCTTCGATGGACGGTCCGTGCAGCGCGATTTCGGTGTTGTATCACGAGGATGGGTCGTTCGACCGCTATCTGATGCTCGAAAAGAATCCAGATTTGGTTGTGGTCGATACCGGCGTGGTCGCGGCGGCTCCGCTGCGTATGACGGTCGCTGGTATGGGCGACGCGCTGGCAACGTATTTCGAGGCGCGTTCGTGCGCCGCGGCGCACGGCGCCAACGAGCACGGTGGCGCGCCGGGACACTTGGCCTTGGTTGCGGCTCGTGCCTGCTATGACACACTCATGGAGTGCGGCGTCGCTGCCAAGCGCGATCTTAAAAAGGGTCGTATATCGCCGGCGGTTGAGCGCCTGATCGAGTGCAATATCCTACTCTCGGGCGTCGGCTTTGAGAGCGGTGGCTTGGCGTTGGCGCATGCTATCGCCAACGGCCTGACGATTCTGCCCGAGTGCAAGGCCATGCACGGTGAGGCCGTGGCATTTGGCCTGGTGGTGCAGCTTCGTTTGGAGCGCGCGCCCGAGCTTGATCAGGTGCTCGAGTTTTGCCGGCGCGTGGGTCTGCCGACGACACTCGAGGAGCTGGGCCTTGGCGAGATTTCCGATGCCGACCTGCTGAGCGTTGCGGACGCAACTTTTAAGAACGAGCGCAATATGGCTAACGAACAGGCCAAGGTGACCAAACAAAAGCTCGTGCAGCTCATGTGCGAGGCATAGCTTGGCGCTTGATTGACCTTGTGCAATCGAGGCGGCGATAGGCCATAGGCTATTTGTCGGTTGATTTCCGATCTCAGCCGAACACATTGAGCTGACGGCACGCTCCCGCAGTCAACCGAACGCCCCCGAGGTCCTATCCGGGACCCGGGGGCGGCATTTTCCCAGTTGAAGGAATGGTGGAGATGTGTTTCGATGGGTCCGGTGGCCATGCCCCGCCCGCCGCCCGGCACCTCTTCCCAGACTCAGCCGGACGGTCGGTCCGTCT
>NZ_JBQKDO010000027.1:0-8362 GCF_052121795.1 Collinsella sp. LCP19S3_B7 | reverse complement strand
CAAGCCGTGACCGGAATCGGTGAAAATACGTTAGCGCAACCGGTGAAACCGCCTTTGCGCGAACGGCGCGCCTGTTTAGCGAAACTGGTGAAAAATAGATTGACGCTAACAAGCTCCTACAGGGGGCTCGTGGGGAGCACGTTCGAGAACGTCATCGCGAGGGATTTCGGCGCCGAGGGGCCGTGGCAGAAGCTCGGCACCGACGTCACCGAGTTCAAGGTCGCCGGCGCCAAGGCCTACTGGGCCCCGGTGCTCGACTTCTGCACGAAGGAGATCGTGGCGAGCGACATATCGACCTCTCCGGACCTCGCCCAGCAGCACAGGATGCTCGACCGGCTCCTCGAGGCCCTGCCCGACGGGGCGGCACCGACCATG
This sequence comes from Collinsella sp. LCP19S3_B7, assembly GCF_052121795.1. Taxonomy (NCBI): domain Bacteria; kingdom Bacillati; phylum Actinomycetota; class Coriobacteriia; order Coriobacteriales; family Coriobacteriaceae; genus Collinsella; species Collinsella sp. LCP19S3_B7. The sequence continues at coordinate 7,987 of NZ_JBQKDO010000027.1, read as the reverse complement.
CACTCGGACATGGGCTGGCAGTACCAGCACGAGTCCTACACCTCCAGGCTGGAGGGGGCGGGCATCACCCAGAGCATGTCGCGCAAGGGGAACTGCATCGACAACGCCGCCACCGAGCAGCTCTTCGGCCACGTGAAGGACGAGTTCTACCGCGGCAGGGAGTGGGGCAGCTTCGAGGACTTCAAGCGCGACCTGGAGGAGTACATAGCCCATTGGAACACGCGGCGCAGGCAGGTAAGATTGAAGGGCCTGACGCCGGAGGAGTTCCGGAACCGGGCCCTTGCGGCGTAGTCGCTATTTATTCAGTCCAAGTTTCGGGGCGCAGTTCACTGTCCCCTTTGTGGCGGTTTTCGACAAAAAGAAGCCGCCCCATTATCAGAGGCGGCATCAAGCAAGTCTATTTATTGGCGTCCCTCAAGACCCAACGAGAACGCAGAAATGTAGCCCGGGGCTTACCCTTTTCCGAACGCGACCCTCGCGAAGCGCGTGAGCACGAGGGAAAGGTGTGTCCGGGGCGTACAGCAACGTTACTCGGCAGCAGCCTTGAACTTGTTGTAGTTGATCAGGCAGCCGGCCTTGACGATGGCACGCTCCTCCGCCGTCATATCGGCAATATAGAGCTCAATCTGCTCGACCGTGCCGTCGGCGCGCACCACGTAGGCGGCGATGTTCTGCAGATCGCCGTCGAGCGCGGTGCGGATACCCGACACGAAGACGTAGTCGCCCACCTCAAAGTTGGGCTCGGCCTCCATCTGGAAGGGCACCATGCCCCAGTTCATCACATTGGAGCGATAACGCTTGGTGGCGTACTCGTGGACGATGTTGGCCAGACCGCCAATCACGCGCTGGCAGCTCGCGGCCTGCTCGCGGGCAGAACCGTCACCGGGCTTCTTGGCATAGAGCATGGAGCCGTACTCGGTCGCCTTGGCATCGGCCGCGACGCCGGCGCCGGCCAGCGCCTCAAACACGCCGGCAAGCTCGGCATCGAGTGCCGCCAGGTCGCCTGCCGCCTCGCCGGCAACGCGGCGCTTCTCCACGGCGTCGACCTCCTTGGAACGACCCACGTAGGCCGGATCGCGGCGGCTGAGCGTAAACTCTGCCAGGCCCAGCGGATTGGAGCGGAAGGAGCTCGTCTCGCCCGAGGGAATGAGCTCGTCGGTCGTAGTGACCGGGTCCATGATCTTGGAGCACACCTTGAGCAGGATATCGTCGCCGAGAGGCTCCATCGCGGGCCACGGCTTGATGTTGGGGCCTTCGACCAGCTCGTCGGCAGGCTCGGCCTTGCCAAAGCCCCAGTACACGCGCTTTTTGTACGGCGCGTCGTCAAAGGTGTACTCGCAGGCCTCGTCCCAAGTCTCCTCGGGCAGGTCGGTCGCCGGCGTCAGGACGCCGCCGTTGGCAGCCGTCGCTGCAATGGAGCGAGCGTCCATTAGGGCCACGGCGCTCAGCTGACCATTGCCCGGCTTGGAACCCTCGCGGTTGGGGAAGTTGCGCGTGGTGTGACGGATCGAAAGGCCGTTGTTGGCAGGCGTGTCGCCGGCACCAAAGCACGGACCGCAGAACGCCGTGCGCACGATCGCGCCGGCCTCCATAAGGTCGTAGATATAGCCACGGCGCGTAAGTTCGAGTGCCACGGGCTGGCTCGTGGGATAGACCGACAGCGAGAACTCGCCGCAGCCGGTGTTGGCGCCCTTGAGCACACGGGCAGCCTGGACCACGGAGTCGTAGTTGCCGCCCGAGCAGCCGGCGATAACGCCCTGTTGCACGTGCAGCTTGCCGTCGACGATCTTGTCGAGCAGACTAAAGTGCGTCTTGCCTTCACCGATCTTGGCGGCCTCGAGCTCCACCTTATGCAGGATGTCCTCGAGGTTCTCGTTGAGCTCCTCGATCTCAAAGCCGTTGGAAGGATGGAATGGCAGCGCGATCATGGGCTTGATGCTCGACAGATCGACCTCGACGCAACCGTCGTAGTAGGCGACATCGGCGGGCTTGAGCTCGCGGTAGTCGTCGCCGCGACCGTGCATGGCCAAAAACGCGTGCGTGTCCTCGTCGGTGGCCCAGATGCTCGACAGGCAGGTGGTCTCGGTGGTCATGACGTCGACGCCGTTGCGGTAATCGGTCGTCATGCTCGCGATGCCGGGGCCAACAAACTCCATGACCTTGTTCTTGACATAGCCCTTGGCAAAGACGGCACGGATGATGGCGAGCGCCACGTCGTGCGGGCCGACGCCGGGACGCGGGGCGCCCGTGAGGTAGATAGCGACGACGCCGGGATAGGCAACGTCGTAGGTGTCGCGCAGCAGCTGCTTTGCCAGCTCGCCGCCGCCCTCGCCCACGGCCATGGTGCCCAGGGCGCCATAGCGGGTGTGCGAGTCGGAGCCCAGGATCATCTTGCCGCAACCGGCGAAGTTCTCGCGCATAAAGGAGTGGATGACGGCGATGTGCGGCGGGACGAAGATGCCGCCGTACTTCTTAGCCGCGGAAAGGCCAAAGACGTGGTCGTCCTCGTTGATGGTGCCGCCCACGGCGCACAGCGAGTTATGGCAGTTGGTGAGCACGTAGGGCAGCGGGAACTGCTCCATGCCCGAGGCGCGCGCCGTCTGGATGATGCCGACGAAGGTGATGTCGTGGCTCGCCATGGCATCGAAGCGAATCTTGAGCGCCTCGGGGTCGCCGGACGTATTGTGTGCCTGGAGGATCGAATACGCGATGGTGCCGCGCTTGGCATCCTCGGGCGTCTGCGTAATACCGCGCTCGGCAGCCTCGGCCGCAGGCACAACCTCGCTGCCGCCGCGCAGGTAGATGCCATCCTCGTACAGCTTGACCATACTGTCTCCCACTCTGCCCAAAAGATTTGGGCGCATAGCATGCATTCGTTCAATATCGTGCCATAGAACGGTTGCGAGTGGGTTACGAATCTGCACGTTCACTTTATCTCGGTAAAGTACAGGACGAGCCCGATGTGGGTCAGCAGATTTGGTGCAAGAGCATCCCTTTCGACTAGTCATTTAAGAACGTCCCCAATGACTACCCATAACAACACCGATGTTTTGGCAACGACAGCGAGCGGGCCGCATTTCCAAAGTGAGGAACGTCCCCAAGTGCCGCATCCGGACCATGGCAACGCCGCAGGTAGAGGACGGACAGCGAGCGACGTCCAGGGCGAACAAGTTGGCATGAAAAAGGCAAGGCATAGACCTTCTGGTCATGCCTTGCCTTTTGAATGACATATTGTCGCCCTGGGCGGCGCGCAGCGTCGGCCGGTCCGCCGTTCGTTAGAACGGCGGAACCTAGAGATCCCCGCCGGCTCCCAGTAGCTTGCGCATGACCTGTTCGGGATTAACCGAGCCATCGCGCGGGGCCAGGGAGGTGATCTTCTTCTGCATCTTGTACTCGTGCAGCTCGTCCTCGAGCTGGCGCATGCGGGCGCGGAGCTTTTCGTTCTCGCGCTCGCGCTCCTCGGCACGCTCCTTCATATCGAGGATGCGCACCACGCCGGCAAGGTTGATGCCCTCGTCGGTCAGCTGGTTGATGAGCTCCAGGCGCTCGATATCGGCACGCGAATACAGGCGCGTGTTGCCGCCCGAGCGCTGGGGGTTCACCAGGCCCTTGGACTCGTAGACGCGCAGAGTCTGCGGATGCATGCCGGTCAGCTCGGCCGCCACGCTGATCATGTACAGCGGTTTGTTCCTATTGTCCTCGGCCATGCTACCTGACCCCTTTCCGTCTCGTTATCGTCCATCATAAGCCCGCGGGCGTGGGCGTGCACCGCGACCGCCCTAGAACGTCGCCTTGTAACGGTTGACCTTCTCGCGGTAGTCGCGCGTGTCGGCCTCGCGCAGCTTGGTCATGGCATCGCGCTCGTCATCGGATAGGTTCGTGGGAACCTGCACCTTGATCTCGACGAGCAGCGCGCCCGTACGGCCACGGTGCTTAACGTCGGGCGCCCCCATCTCCTTAAAGCGGAACTTCTTGCCCGTCTGGGTACCCGCAGGCACTTTCAAACGGACCGTCGCACCGCCGGGCGTGGGCACATCCACCGTGCAGCCGAGCGCCGCCTCGTAGACCGAGACCGGTACCTCCATGGTCACGTCGGCGCCTTTGCGCTTAAACAGCGGGTGCTCCTCCACATGCGTGGTCACGACCAGGTCGCCGCGCTCGCCACCGGCGACGCCATACTCGCCGCGACGCTTGTAGCGTAGCTTGCCGCCGTCGACCGCGCCCGCGGGCACCGAGACCGTAATGGTCTGCTGCTCGCCTGTCGAGGGAATGCGATAGGTGACCTTGTGCGTCACGCCGCGAAACGCGTCCTCGGCCGTCACATCGACGGTCAGCGACAGGTCGCCGCCCTTGCGAGCGCGGCTACGACCCGCGCCGGCGCCGGCAGCGCCCGCAGCCCCGGCAAAGCCCGAGCCCCAATCGCTGCCCCAGGCGCCGTTGCCGCTAAAGATGCTGTCGAAGATGTCGCCCCAGCCGCTGGCACCCGCGCCGGCACCGTAGCCGCCGCCATACGCGCCGCCTGCGCCCGGCATGCCGCCAAACATGAGCATCTGGTCGTACTCTTTGCGCTTCTTCTCGTCCGAAAGCGTCTCGTAGGCCTCGCTGATCTCCTTGAACTTGGCCTCGTCGCCGCCGGCGTCAGGGTGATATTTTTGCGCGAGCTTGCGAAACGCGCTCTTGATCTCTTTGTCGGAGGCGCTCTTGGATACGCCCAGGATGTCATAGAAGGTTTTGCCTGCAGCCATCGTAGCTCCTCTCCTGTTTTATCCGTCGCCCAGCGGGCGGCGGCTCATGCTTTCATATGGCACTAGGCCAGAAAGGGCCCCGGGTGTTGCCCCGGGGCCCTTCTCAATTACTCCTCGGTGCTCTCGGCCGTATCGGCCGCAGCATCCTCGGGCGCCGTTTCGGGCTCCGGTGCGGGGCGCTTTTCGCCACCGTAGGTCACCGTCACCATCGCGGAACGCAGGATGCGGTCCGCCATGCGGTAGCCCTTCTGGTACACGTCGTTGACGGTCTCGTCGTACTGCGATGCGTCCTCGACGCGACCCACGGCCTGATGCTCGAGCGGATCGAACGCCTCGCCCTTGGGGTCGATGGGCTCAACGCCCTCGTGCGCAAACACGTCGAGTAGCTTGGCATGTACCGCGTCGACGCCATCGACGAACTGCTTAAAGTCGTCGGCAAGCTCTTGGCTGCGGGCATGGTCGATCGCGCGCTCGATATCGTCGACCACCGGCAGTAGCGCAGTGACGAGCTTCTCGGTCGCGCGCTCACGCTCGGCGATACGCTCGCTGGCGGTGCGGCGACGGAAGTTCTCCCAGTCGGCCTGCAGACGGGCGGTGCGCTCGGTGGCGTCCTTCGCCTTGTCCTCGGCAGCCTTCTGAGCCTCTGCCGCAGCATCGAGCTCATTGCGCACGTCGGCAAGCTCCTTCTGGGCCTGCTCGAACTTGAGCTTAAAGTCGTTGTCGGCGGCTTCCTCACCGGCGCGGATAGCGGCTTCCACCATCTCGTCCTCGGTCATCGTCGCCTCCTTGTTGGAATCCTCTACCTGGTTCTCGACAGCCTCGGCGGCCTCGGCCTCGTTGGCCTCGGTATCGTCGACGGCCTCTACGGGAATCTTCACGTCCTTCTCCTCAGAGTCAACGGAGGCGGCTCCAACGGCAGCCGCCTCCGTGCGAGCTTTACGGGCGGACATGATTACTTGTCCTCGTCGTCCACAACCTCGTAGTCGGCGTCGACGACGTCATCGTCGGCAGGCTGGGCGCCGGCGGCACCGTCGGTCTGCTGCTGAGCGTCGGCGTAGACAACCTGAGCCAGCTCGTAGGCCACGGACTGCAGGGACTCGCCAGCGGCCTTGATGGCCTCGACGTCAGAGCCCTCGAGCGCCTTCTTGGCATCGGCGATAGCGGCCTCGGCCTTGGACTTCACGTCGGCGGAAACCTTGTCGCCCAGCTCGTTGAGGGTCTGCTCGGTGGAGTAGCACAGGCTGTCGGTCTGGTTGCGGACCTCGACCTCTTCCTTCTGCTTCTTGTCCTCCTCGGCATGAGCCTCGGCGTCCTTGACCATACGATCGACTTCTTCGTCGGACAGAGCGGTGGAGCCGGAGATGGTGATCTGCTGCTCCTTGCCGGTGCCCTTGTCCTTAGCGGAGACCTTGACGATGCCGTTGGCGTCGATGTCGAAGGTGACCTCGATCTGCGGCACGCCGCGGCGGGCAGCCGGGATACCGGTCAGCTGGAACTTACCGAGCGACTTGTTGTCGCGGGCAAGTTCGCGCTCGCCCTGGAGCACGTTGATCTCGACGCTGGTCTGGTTGTCGGCAGCGGTGGAGTAGACCTCGGTCTTAGAGGTCGGAATCGTGGTGTTGCGGTCGATCATCTTGGTCATGATGCCGCCCATGGTCTCGACGCCCAGCGACAGCGGGGTAACGTCGAGCAGCAGGATGCCCTCGACGTCGCCGGTGAGCACGCCGCCCTGGACGGCAGCGCCGTCGGCAACGACCTCGTCGGGGTTCACGGACATGTTGGGCTGCTTGCCGGTCATGGTCTTGACGAGCTCCTGGACGGCGGGCATACGGGTGGAGCCGCCGACGAGGATGACCTCGGTCAGATCGGAGAGCTTAAGGTTAGCGTCGCGCAGGGCGTTGGTGACAGGCTGCTTGCAGCGCTCGAGCAGGTCGCGGGTGATCTTCTCGAACTCGGCGCGGGTCAGCGTGTAGTTGAGGTGCAGCGGGCCGGACTGGTTCATGGTGATGAACGGCAGGTTGATAGTGGACTGCTGGGCGGCGGAGAGCTCCTTCTTGGCGTTCTCGGCGGCCTCCTTCAGACGCTGCAGGGCCATGGGGTCCTGACGCAAGTCGACACCGTTCTCCTGCTGGAACTTATCGGCCATCCAGTCGATGACGCGCTGATCCCAGTCGTCGCCGCCCAGGTGGTTGTCGCCCGAGGTGGACAGAACCTCAAACACGCCGTCGGCGAGGTCGAGGATGGAGACGTCGAAGGTACCGCCGCCCAGGTCGAAGACCAGGATGCGCTGGTCGGAGCCCTGCTTGTCCAGGCCATAGGCCAAAGCGGCAGCGGTCGGCTCGTTGACGATACGCTTAACGTTGAGGCCGGCGATCTTACCGGCGTCCTTGGTGGCCTGGCGCTGGGCGTCGTTGAAGTAGGCCGGGACGGTGATGACGGCGTCGGTGACGGTCTCGCCCAGATACTTCTCGGCGTCGGCCTTCATCTTTGCGAGCGTCATGGCGCTCACCTGCTCGGCGGTGTATTCCTTGCCCTCGATGTCGACGACGGCACGGCCACCCTGGCCCTCCTTGACCTCATACGGCACGGTCTTGAGCTCGGAGGTGCACTCGGAGTACTTGCGGCCCATGAAGCGCTTGATGGAGAACACGGTGTTCTTGGGGTTGGTGACCGCCTGGTTCTTAGCGGCCTTGCCCACGACGCGGTCGCCGTCGGCACGGAAGCCCACGACAGACGGGGTGGTGCGGTCGCCCTCGGCGTTCACGATGATGGTCGGAGAACCGCCCTCGAGAACGGCCATTGCGGAGTTAGTAGTACCAAGGTCGATACCAAGAATCTTGCCCATTAGAAATTCCCTCTCTCTTGTGCGTTTGCACCGACTCGGCGGTCTGCCAAGCGGTCTTTCGGTTTGTCTTTCAGGATGTAGTGTATCCCCTTATGGACCGGAATATACAAAATCTAAGTCAATTCATATAAGATTTCTTATCACTTAGAGTTTAGGTTCTCGAATGCGCAGGTAGATGCGCTGATTGAGTTCTCGGCAAATCTATCGAAATCTATGTAGAGATGGCTGAGGTTTGGGCCGGGGGTGCCTGGGGCTGCTTTACGGAAAGCTCGTCCCGTTTTGAGAGCGGGACTGCGGACAAAAAGTTGGACCGTTGAGGTCCGGAACGGAGTCCGCATGGCATACAGTAGGAGAATGGTGGAGAGGGCCAGGGCGCTTCGCGGCGCCGGGCTCACCG
>NZ_JBQKDO010000026.1:0-15081 GCF_052121795.1 Collinsella sp. LCP19S3_B7 | reverse complement strand
CTTCAACTCCGAGCGGGCAAGCGACGCGCTCGGTGGCGCGACACCGGACGACTACCGGTCGTCGCTGGGGATGGCCGCGATTTAGCGGTCCAGGAAATCGTCCGCAGTCCCAGCTCGAAACGGGATATGGTTTCCCAAATGAGCCTGTTCCGGAAACCGCATCCCAGAATAGGCGCTCAAACTGGGATGATATTTCCCCAGCGAATCCCGCGAAGAGCTACAGGTAGTCATTGGGGACGTTCTTAAATGACTAGTCGTATAAGAACGTCGCAGGCGACTAGTTGCCTTTGTGGAAAAGGCCTTTGATAACGGAGGGGATGCTCTTGGCGCCCTTGGCCGTCACATCGATAAAGTCGGGCGAACGCACAAGCTTATCCTCGTCGACGTACTTGCGAACTGCACGAAGCGTCTCTTTGTCGTCGCGCGTCGAAAACGTAAAGTGGCCGTTATCCTTGGTAAAGATAGCAAAACGCGTGATCTTCTTAGTGCCGCGCAAAACCTCGGCGGCAATATAGTCGACCTCGTCCCACGGAATTTGAATAAAATCCTCGGGATTGCGCTCGTTGTAATACTCGAACGCCTTATTGCCCACCATCACGTTACCGTGGCTGGTAAGGCCCATCAGGCAGGTTGCCGGTGTTGCCAGATCGACCGTGCTGTTCTGAGATTGCGCCATGCGCGCCTCGCCCTCCAAATAAAACAATCGGACCGCATCCAGTGTACCCACCGGGTGCGGTCCGTTTCAATGGCTCAAAAGCCCTTGCCTAGCAACTCTCGGTCTTAAGCCGAAGCGCGATTACATGAAGCCGCAAACACGACCGATGATACCGACGGCGAAGAGAGCCAGGATGATGACGATCGGGCTGACCTTCTTCTTGAGCAGCTTGCAGACGAACAGCGTCAGGCACACGGCAGCAAGGCCGGGGATGAGCTGATCGAGGTTAGCCTGAAGCGTGGTGACCTTCACCTGATCAAGGGCGGTAGCACCGACGGAGTTGTACATCGTCAGCGCTTCCTTGATGCCCTCGGCACCGGAAGGCAGGTTAGCCCAGTCAATGAAGGCGCCGGCAGACTGCGTGACCTTGGAGACGACCGGGGTGAAGGAGATGGACACCCAGCGCTCGACCAGGGCGCCGATGATGAACATACCCAGGATGGAAGCACCCTCGGTGACCTTGCCCATCAGACCGCCGGAGAGGTCCTTGGCGATGGAGGAGCCGACCTTATAGCCAAACTCCTGCGTGTACCACAGGAAGGCGTAACGGATGATGTTCCACGCGAAGAAGAACAGCAGCGGACCGGCGATGCTGCCGGACAGGGCCAGGGAAGCGCCCAGAGCGCCCAGGATCGGGCGAAGGGTGAACCAGAAGGCGGGGTCGCCGACGCCGGCGAGCGGGCCCATCATACCGACCTTGACGCCCTGAATGGCGACGTCATCGATCGGTGCACCGTTGGCGCGCTCCTCCTCGAGAGCGAGGGTAACGCCAATGACGGGGGCGGAAACATAGGGATGGGTGTTATAGAACTCCAGGTGGCGCTTAAGCGCGGAAATCTGGTCGTCCTTGCTGGTGTAGAGCTTCTTGATCGCAGGGATCATTGCGAAGCACCAGCCGCCATTCTGCATACGCTCGTAGTTCCACGAGCCCTGAAGGAACTGATGACGGAAGCAAACCTTCTTACGGTCAGCCTTGGTGAGCTGAATCTTGTTCTCTGCCATATGTATCACTCCCCTCCTACTCGTAATCGTTCAGAATGTCGCCGAGCGGGTCACCGGAGCCACCGCCCATGCCGCCACCCTGCTTGGCCAGATCCTTGAGGCCAAGGTAGATGAGGGCAAGGGAGATGCCGATGAGACCAAGAGCGATCAGCGTGAGCTGAGGGATGGCAGCAAGGACAAAGCCGAGGATGAAGAACGGCCAGGTCTCCTTGGTGGCCATCATGTTGATGACCATGGCGTAACCGACGGAAGCGACCATGCCGCCGCCGACAGCCATGCCGCCGGACAGCCAGTCGGGCATAGCGTTAAGCGCGTTGGTAACTGCCTCGGCCGGGATGATGCACAGAAGTACTGCCGGGATGGCGATACGAAGGCCCTGCATGAGGATGGCGGCGTACTGCCAGCGCTCGATGCCGGAGAAGTCGCCCTTCTCGGCGCAACCGTCCATGGCGTGAGCGATAGCGGTAGCCAGGGTACGGCAGATCATGGTCAGGAACAGACCAGCGACCGACAGCGGGACGGCGACGGCGATGGCGGCGGTAACGGCCTTGGCCGAATCGGTGGCGCCACCGTTGAGGGCGAGCACCATGATAATCGAAGAAGCGACCGAGGCCAGAGCGGCGTCAGGCGCGACGGCGGCGCCGACGTTAGCCCAGCCAAGGGCCATCATCTGGAGCGAACCGCCCAGGAGGATGCCCTCCTGAAGGTGACCGGTTACGAGACCGATAAGCGTGCATGCCACGAGCGGCTGATGGAACTGGAACTCATCCAGAATGCCTTCCATACCGGCAAGCAACGCGACAATCGCAACAAGCAGAATAGTGATTGCAGACATGTATCGGACCCTCCTTTACTATGCTTGAGCGGCCAGTTCGGCCTTAGCTTTCTTCAACATGGCGTCGAGATCCTCGGAGGAATCCGAAGGAACCTTGCGGACCTCGAACTTGACGCCCTTGGCCTTGAGGGCCTCGAGAGTCTTAACGTCGTCATCGCCCATAGCGACGGCGTTGGTGACGACGACCTTGCCCTTGGAGTGAGCCATGGAACCGATGTTGACTTCCTTGATGTCGACGCCGGCCTCGATAGCCTTGAGCAGATCCTGCGGGTTCTCAAAGAGCAGCATGGCCTTGGTGTCACCAAAGCGCGTGTCCTTGACAACCTCGGCCATCTTCTTGATGGGCACGACGTTGGCATGGACTCCCGGAGGGGCAGCCTGCTCGATCATGGTCTTGCGGAGCTCGTCGTGAGCAACGCCGTCGGAAACCACGATGATGCGGTTGGGGTTGATCTGCTTGGTCCACGTGGTGGCCACCTGACCATGCAGCAGACGGGTGTCGATACGGACGTGGGCGATCTTGATGTGCCCATCGCCGATGACCGTTCCCGGAGGGATGGCGCCTGCAGGAGCAGCGGCGGCCGTGGCCGGCTTCTTCTCCTCGGGCTCCAGAGACTCGGGCTTGACGCGCACGCCAGCCTTAGCCTCAGTCACGAGATGTTTTGCGATCGCATGTGCAGTGTTCTTTGCGTCAAAGCGCTGCGAATATGCCTCGATGAGCATAGGCAGGTTGACACCGGTGACGATAGCCCAGGAATCGTGGCCCTCGATGAGACCGCTGATCTGGTTGAACGGCGTGCCGCCCCACAGATCGACGAGGAAGAGCACCTGCTCCTGGTCCTCGAAGGAAGCGATTGCTTCCTCGACCTTGGCACGGAAGTCGTCGGGGCCCATGCTCGGCTCGAGCGAGACCACGGCCACAGACGGCTGATCGCCAAAGACCATCGAGCCCGTCTGCTTGATTCCGGCTGCCAAGTCCCCGTGGCTAGCAAGAACAATACTTACCATCACATAACCTCCTCTTTGTCTACGTATTTCCTACACGACATGAAAGGAGTATACCTGTTCGTCCTGTAAAATTATAGAGAAAAAAGCGAATGATTGGATAATTTGTTTAAACGTCTAGGTTTGTTACAAGTTGATTACGTTACTGCTTTTTGACGGATTACACGCCAAGGCATCACTTATCAAGCCATTCATTTTACAGATACAAGCAGACTGTTCATTAATATCGATTTTAGGCAAGCGCAAATGCGCTTGTACTGCCGCTCTTTTGTTTAAACAGACATGACTTGACTAACCGAAGCATATATCTTTAGAACTCTATCCCATGTAGCCATTGGATGTTAGGCGATGTGGAGAGGGTTGGCGGCGTCGACGGCGTCGGAGGGGTCATCGGGAACAGTGTCTGCCGGGTCCTCGTCGGGGGTCTCAATCTGCTTGATCATGACCTCCTGGCCCTGCAGCAGGTATGTCTCGCCGCCACCGCAATGGGGGCAGATCTTGCCATGCTCGACCGTCGCATAGTCGCGGCCGCACGCCTCGCAATGCGTCACGGCCTCGACAGGCTCCACAATAAGCTCCGTGCCCTCGGTGATAGGCTTTTTATCTGCCGCCCAGCGCCAAGCGTCGAGCAGCAAGTCGGGAACGACGCCCGAGACCTCGCCCAGCAGCAGCGTGACGCTCGAAACGCGACTCACGCCATTGGCGCGCGCCACGTTCTCGACATCGCGAATAATGTGATAGACGATTCCCAATTCATGCAAGGTAGAAACCTTTCAGCAACGGTTGATGCGATGTCAGCCAAACGTCAGCGAGCGGCGATCCAGGTGCCCCAGGTTGCCCCGAAACAAGGCGTCCGCTGGGCTTTTGCCCGCGGCGCCGCAGTTGAGGGGCAAGATGGGGTATCTGGGCGCCGCGCAGCGTCGGCAGTGCCGCCGTTCGTTAGAACGGCGGAACCTCATTACTTCTTCCCGAATTTGATCTTGATGGCACGCTTGAGCGCGTACTTGCCCAAGCTGGGGAGCTTTTGCTCGTATTTGACCATCGTGGAGCACTCGGGGCGGTCGCGATTCAGATGGATGGCGTCGAACGCACACTTGGTAGTGCACAGACCGCAGCCGATACACTTGTTGGGGTCGACGATCGAGGCACCGCAACCCAGGCAGCGGGCGGTCTCGGCGCGTACCTGCTCCTCGGTAAAGGTCTCGACGTACTCGCTAAACGGCGCGGCCTTCTCGCGCTCGCGGTCCACGTGGGCAACCTCGCGGCTCGCGTTGTCATAGCTCTCGATCACGACATCGTCGCGATCGAGCGCGATGTAGCGGCGCTGGTTGCGGCCGATGGTGAGCGTGGAGCCCGGTTGCACAAAGCGGTGGATGGACACGGCGGCCTCGTGACCGGCAGCGATGGCGTTGATGGCAAAGCTCGGACCGGTGTAGACGTCGCCGCCCACAAAGATGTCGGGCTCGGCGGTCTGGTAGGTCTGAGGATCGGCAAGGGCACCCTGGCCGCGGCCAAGCTCCACCTTGGAGCCAGCCAGCAGGTCGCCCCACACGATGGACTGACCGATCGACATGACCACGCGGTCGGCGTCGACACGACGCAGGTCGTTCTCGTCGTACTCGGGCGCAAAACGGCCCTCGTCGTCAAAGACACGCGTGCAGCGCTTGAAGGTGATACCGCACACACGACCGGCCTCGTCCAGATGGACCTCCTTGGGGCCCCAGCCGCAGCTGATGTGGGCGCCGTCCTCAACGGCCTCGCGACGCTCCTCCTCGCTGGCGGGCATTTGGGCCTCGCTCTCCAGGCAGAATATCTCAACGTGCTCGGAACCCAGACGGCAGGCGTTGCGCGCGACGTCGATAGCCACGTTGCCGCCGCCCACCACGATGGTGCGGCCGGACAGCGCGTCGATCTTGCCACTGTTGACCTTGCGCAAAAAGTCGACGGCCACGGTCACGTCCTCGGCATCCTCGCCCGGAATACCGGCGAGGCGGCCGCCCTGGCAGCCAATGGCAACATAAAAGGCCTTAAAGCCCTGCTCGCGCAGCTCGTCGAGCGTCACATCGCGACCGACCTCCACGCCATAGCGGAACTCGGCGCCCATCAGGCGAATGACCTCGACCTCGGCCTCGATAACATCCTTCTGCAGCTTAAAGCTGGGAATGCCATAGGTGAGCATGCCGCCCGGGCGCTCATTCTTCTCGAACACGACGGGCTTGTAGCCCTTCTCGGCCAGGTAGAAAGCGCAGGACAGGCCGGCCGGACCGGCACCGATGATGGCGATCTTCTGGTCGAAGCCGCCGGCGCGCGTCGGGGTCACCACAGGTGGGACATAGCGGGTCGCGGCATCCAGATCGCGCTGGGCGATAAACTTCTTGACCTCGTCGATGGCCACGGCCTCGTCCACGCGACCGCGGGTGCAGGCATCCTCGCAGCGGCGATTGCACACACGGCCGCAGATAGCGGGCAGCGGGTTCTCGCGCTTGATGAGCGCTAGCGCCTCGTCATAGCGGCCCTGCGCCGCGAGCTTCAGATAGCCCTGAACGGCAATGTGCGCGGGGCAGGCCGTCTTGCAGGGCGCGGTGCCGGAATCGTGTGTCTCGATGCGGTTGTCGTTGCGGTAGTTGGGCGACCACTTGGTGTGGTCCCACTTGGTGGCATCGGGCAGCTCCTGGCGCGGATACTCGGGCACCTGTCCGCCGGCCTTTTTGCTGCAGAGCTTCTGGCCGAGCTTGACGGCACCAGCCGGGCACACCTCAACGCAGCGACCGCAGGCTACGCACTTGTCCTTCTCGACCTTGGCGACATAGGCCGAGCGCGACAGGTTGGGCGTGTTGAACAGCTGCGAGGTGCGCAGGGCGTAGCACACGTTGACGTTGCAGTTGCAGATGGCGAAGATCTTGTTCTCGCCGTCGATATTGGTGATCTGGTGCACAAAGCCGTTGTCCTCGGCCTGGCGCAAGATGTCATAGACCTCCTCACGCGTCACATAATGGCCGCGGTCGGTCTCAACCACATAGTCGGCCATATCGCCCACGGCAATGCACCAGTCGGCGGGGTCGTCGGCACAGCCCTCGCCCATCACACGACGGCTCGCGCGGCAGCTGCAGGTGCTGGCGGCATATTTGCCCTCGTATTTGTCGAGCCAATGCTCGATATGCTCGATCGGCACCGAGGTGCTCGAAGCATCGATAGCCTTCTCGACCGGAATGACGTGCATGCCGATGCCGGCGCCTCCGGGCGGCACCATCGGCGTGGCTTTGGACAGCGGCCCCTTGGACGCCTGCTCAAAGAACTTGGCATAGACCGGATGCTCCTCGAGCTGGCCCACGCGCATGTTGAGGAACTCGGCGGAACCCGGCACCAGCATGGGCAGTACCCACTGCTTGGCGCGCTCGGGATTTTCCCAGTTGTACTCGAGCAGACCCGTGTAGCTCATGTCGTCGAGCATCTTCTCGATCTGGGCCTCGGGCATGCCGGTGAGCTTGACCATCTCGGGCAGCGTATAGGGACGGCGCATCTTCATCTTGCAGAGCACTTCGGCCTGCTCGTCGGTTGCGGCCTCGGCAAACGACCAGTACTCGTAGCCCAGCAGCTCGTCGCGATGCAGCAGACGGTTGGTGCAATGCTCGCACAGCTTGACAATGGCCTCGCGCGGATGCTCCGGCAGCGGCGGCACGAACTCCGAACCGATGTCGGGCTCGGTGTAGCTAATTCCCGGTCCGTTGAGAATCATGGTTGTCCCTTCTCTTGCCGCAGCCCGACGAGGCCGCAGCGCCCCTCTTTTTTGCAGGCCGGGCATGCCCCCATGCCGTTCACCCGCCATTGTTGACATTATGTCAAAAATAGTATTGACGAACCGTCAACAATATTCAAGACTATTAGGCGAACGGTCGGGCCCAAACGGATGAAAGGCGGCAAGCGCATGAGCGATAACGCAGCGAGCACCCCTGTGGCCGACGCCGTCCCCACGCCCGACAGCGCGGCAAAGCGCCTGACAGGTGACGAGCGCCGTCGCGAGATTCTCGCCGCCGTGCGCGCCGTGAGCTCCGAGCTGGGCGTGTCCCATCTATCCGTCTCGGCCGTGACCAAGCGAGCCGGCTGCACGCGCTCGCTGTTCTACCACTACTTCGTCGACATGGACGCCGCCGTCACCGCCGTCATGGACGAGGCAATCGACGGTTTTATCTCCGAGCTCGAGCAGTGGAATGCCAGCCGCATCGTCGGTGATATCGAGGGCGCACTCGACACCGTCGCCCCGCTCTTTAAGCGCCTGGTTGTGAGCGGCCACGAGCTGCCGAGCACGCTCACCTCGAGCAGCGGCGCGCTCTACGGCGGCTTTCTGCACAACGTGGTCCAGCGCGTGGCGCAATACATCTGCGACACCACCGTGGTGGACTTTGTCGCCCATCATGACCTGCGCATCGACCATGTCTACGAGACGTTTTACACCCTCATCATGGGGCTGTTGATGTACATCCGCACGCACCCCGATGTGCCCGACGAGACGGTTAAGGAGATTATCGCCTCGACACTCCACATCGAGGGCTACACCGCCAAGTATTCCGAGCGCAAGCCCAGGAACTGATGACATTTGGCCAAACTGCCCGCGACGGAAGAGGGGCCGCGGGCGTATGAAAGGAGAGCAGCATGCTGTTCGATGTTTGGGGTAGCGATACCCTTATCCACTGGGCCGGCTGGGCGATAGTCTTTATCGGCTTGATTGTACTCAACGAGGTCGGCCGCCGTACCAAGCTCGGCGCGGCCATCATCTTTGGCGTGGCTCCGCTGGCCATGACCATCTACTGCATCGCCATCGCCGTCGGCGTTTCGCAGGGTGCCGAGTGGGCGCTCACCAACCCCACCCATGTATACCAGAACAGCTGGTTCCATTACGCCAAGGTATACGCGGCGCTGGCCGGCTGCTGGGGCTTCATTGCCATTAAGTACCAGTGGGGCAAGATCGGCAAGGCGCATTGGTTCCGCGCATGGCCGTTTGTGATCGTCGCCATCAACATCTTGATCGCCGTCGTGTCCGACTTTGAGAGCGCCTATCACTTCTTTGTCCTGGGCGAGTCCACCTGGGTCACCTCCGAAGGTGCTACGCAGCTGGCCGGCTGGAACAACGTGTTCAACGGCATCGCCGGTATCATCAACATCTTCTGCATGACCGGTTGGTGGAGCGTCTACGCCTCCGAGGACAAGACCGACATGCTGTGGCCCGACATGACCTGGGTCTACATCATCGCCTACGACATCTGGAACTTCTGCTACACCTACAACTGCCTGCCCACCCACTCCTGGTTCTGCGGCTTTGCGCTGCTGCTGGCGCCCACCGTCGCCGCCTTTATCTGGAACAAGGGCGGCTGGATCCAGAACCGCGCCTTTACGCTGGCCATTTGGTGCATGTTTGCCCAGGTGTTCCCCTACTTCCAGGAGGAGTCCATCTTTGTGACGCACTCCACGCTCGACCCCGGCGCCGCCACCGCGGTCTCGATCGTCGCACTGGTCGCCAACATCGCCGCGATCATCTACGTCGCCTACCGTGCCAAGAAGCTCGGCCGCAACCCCTACAAGCAGGATGTCTTTGAGGGCACCAGCGATTGGGAGAAGGCCACTGCCCGTCGCGCCAAGGTTGATTACGCGCACGCCGAGTAACGCGCCTGACGCAAACATCGCTTGAGCACGAAGCGGCATAGCCGGCTCCGCGCAACTCAACGCACTGCAGAGCCCCCGAAACGTGATTCGTTCGCGTTCCGGGGGCCTTTTGCTGCCGCGAGGATGCGGCTGAACGATACGCTCGGGTTAAATCGGATCTTATATTTCGCATGCGCTTTATATGGCTCCATTTTTGGGTACAGTGTTGAGCCGATATTGCATTGGGGGATATATGAGCGATGAGACACGTGGCCGCGAGGATGCGGCCCAGGATGCGGAAGCATGTGCCGAGGCCCTGGAGAGCCTTGACCGGATTGCGCTAGACGAGCTCTCGTTGAGCGATTTGGCCGTCGACGCGCAGGACGAGGTGCGCGAAGGCACTGAGGACGAAGGCAGCGACGCCAAAGACGCTTCTGACGAGGCCGAAGCCGAAGCCGAAGCCGAAGAGGACGATAGCAAGGACGACGTCCAGTCGGAATCCGCCTCGGGAGAAGAGACCGCCCTGCTTGGCAGCTTGCCTGCCGATGACTCGCTCACCCGCGAGCTTCCTGGTCTGGGTTCTGCGCCGGCCGTCGACGAGACCATCGCCATGGGCGATATTCCCCTGCCGTCCGTTCCCTCGGCACGCGAAGCCAAGGCTCGCCATCACAAGATGTCGCCCAAGCGACGCAATTTGATGGTTGCCGGCGTCGTTGCCGCCGCGCTCGTTGCCGGCGGCGCGGGCTATGCCGCTTGGAACGGATACCAACAAGAACAGGCCGCCGTCGCTGCCGTCAACGCCCACACCATGATGTCGGTGCAGATTGGCGTACATGCCGCAGGGCTCGACTGTTCCACCGGCTCCAAGATTCCCGTGCAGGTGAGCGGGCAAGACTCTGACGGCTCCTCCGTGAGCGAAACGCTCTACGTTGACGAGCACGGTCGCGGTATTAAGCTGCTGCCTGGCGACTATACGCTCTCCATCGCTGGGTCCCCCATCGCAGCCGACGGCACCATTTACACCGTGCCGACCACCAAGGCGCAGGTTAGCGTAAAGAGCGACGGGCAGGACCTGAGCGCTCAGGTATCCTTTAAGCTTAAGGTACCTTCGGCAGACACGGTGACCGACGACCAAATCGATGCCGCGGCCAAGTACGCCGAGGAGGGCGGCGCGAGCTCTGCCGCGGTCGCAAAGGTGCTCCAGCAGGCGGCAACCGCGCGCCGTGACGCCGCCGTCAATGCCATGAGTTCCCGCGAGGCGCAGGCGGCCCGCGACGCCGATGCTCGGCATAAGGCAACGAACCTGTATCAGCTCGATATTCCCGTTGAGTGGTACGGCAAAGTCGCGACTTGGCAAAACGGCAATACGCTGTGCATCTATCTTGCCAGCGACAGCAATACACCGATCGTGACGCTTGTCGCAGTGCGCGACGGCGAGAGCTTTACGCCCGATAAGGGCGATACGGTTTTAGGTGCGGCAAGCCTTGGCAACGGCTACACGGTCTACGCCAGCGGCCCCGTCTATCCGTATGTGGTGCCCCAGACCATCAACGGGCGCACACAAGACCCCGTGTCGACCTACCCCATGGACACGGCCATCGATCTTGTCGAGCTTACAACCGGCAACCGCTATACCTATAGCCAGATCAAGAACGTACTGGTCGGCAAAGACGGCAAGGCAGACGCCGCGACCAAACTCGAGACCGACTACCTCGCCCAGATTCTGATGCCAAGCATCAAGGCCCAAGACTAGCCGGCCGCAGCGAGGGTAGCTAATTTGGGACGGGGCTTTTTTAGCTGCCCCGGCTGGTAATGTGCTGGTTTAGTCGATTAACGGTCGGGGCAGCTAAAAAAGCCCCGTCCCAAATTAGCTATCCTGCAGGAGTTAGCGCCACGGATCGGCTTCGAACATCGGCTCGCGCTCGGGGCGGCGATCGCTGTAGGGATCGTAGCCATCGTCGTCCTCGTTCTCGGCACGGATGTAGGGGTCGCGCGGCTTGGGTGCCGGCTTAGACGCAGGCTTGGGTGCGGCGGGCGCTGACTCAGGCGCCGGTGCGTTCGTCTCGTTCTCGTCTTTCATCTGCATAGCTCCTTGCCATGTACTCATGTTCAGCACCATCGATTGTCGCACGAAAAAGGGCGGCGGACCCAATTGGATCCGCCGCCCTTGGCGTTTGGCTCAAAAAGTAGATTTTAAGGCATGGCCCAACAATCTACTCGGCGTCGGGCACCTCGTAGGTGGCAGACGGCGTGTTATCGCACACGACGGTAAAGGCACCGTCCTTGTCGACGTCAACCGTCACCTGATCGCCCTCGCGCACCGTACCGTCGATGATAGCGGCGGCGATGGCGTCCACGACCTCGCGCTGCACCAGACGCTTGAGCGGACGGGCACCAAAGACCGGGTCCAGACCGCCCACGGCGAGCATCTGCTTGGCCGCCGGGGTGATGGCAAGCGTCATGCGCTCCTTGGCCAGACGTGCGCGGACGTCGGCGAGCTGAATATCGACGATCTTTTCGATCTGCGCCATGCCGAGCGGATGGAACACCACGATATCGTCGATACGGTTGAGGAACTCGGGACGGAAAGTCTGAGCCATGGCCGCGTCAACCTGATGGCGCATCTCCTCCTCGTCCTTGCCCGAAAGATCGGCGATAGCCTTGGAGCCCACGTTGGACGTCATGATGATGATCGTGTTCTTGAAGGACACCTGACGACCCTGACCGTCGGTCAGACGGCCGTCGTCAAGCACCTGCAACAGCACGTTGAAGACATCTGGATGGGCCTTCTCCATCTCGTCGAGCAAGATCACGGAGTACGGGCGACGGCGCACGGCCTCGGTGAGCTGCCCGCCCTCGTCGTAGCCCACGTATCCCGGGGGCGCACCGATCAGACGCTGAACGCTGAACTTCTCCATGTACTCGGACATGTCGATACGCACGAGCGCGCGCTCGTCATCGAACAGGCACTCGGCCAGCGCCTTGGCGAGTTCGGTCTTGCCCACACCGGTGGGGCCCAGGAAGAAGAAGCTGCCGATGGGCTTGTCCGGATCGGAGAGGCCCGCACGGCTGCGGCGCACGGCCGCGGCGACGGCGGAGACGGCCTCATCCTGGCCGATGACGCGCTTATGCAGCTCGCCTTCCAAGCCCTTCAGCTTGTCGAGCTCACCCTGCATCATCTTGGAGACGGGCACACCGGTCCAGGCGCTCACGACCTCGGCGATCTCGTCGGAGGTCACCTGCTCGTTGAGGCCTTCACCGTCCTGCTGTTTTTGTGCCTCGAGCGCGGCCTCGGAATCCTGAATCTGCTGCTGCAGACCCGGAATCACGGAGTAACGCAGCTCGGACGCACGGCCCAAGTCTCCGTTGCGCGTCGCACGTTCCTCTTCGCTCTTGGCCTCATCGAGCTGGCCCTTGAGCTCCTGCACATGGTCGATGGCGTTCTTTTGGTTGAGCCAACCGGCCTTTTGCACGTTGAGCTTTTCCTGGACCTCGGCGATTTCCTGGCGCAGGGTCTCCAGACGCTCCTTGGAGGCGTCGTCGGTCTCCTTCATGAGCGCCTGCTCCTCGATCTGCAGCTGGGTGAGCTGACGCGTGGTGGCGTCGATCTCGACCGGCATGCTGTCGAGCTCCATGCGCAGGCGGCTTGCCGCCTCATCGACCAGGTCGATGGCCTTGTCGGGCAGGAAGCGGTCGGCGATGTAGCGATCGGAGAGGTCGGCGGCGGCCACGAGCGCGCTATCGGTAATGTGCACGCCGTGGAAGATCTCGTACTTCTCCTTGAGGCCACGCAGAATCGAGATGGTGTCCTCGACGGTAGGCTCGCTCACCATAACGGTCTGGAAACGACGGGCGAGCGCCGCGTCCTTCTCGATGTACTTGCGGTATTCGTCGAGCGTGGTCGCGCCGATCGCGTGCAGGTCGCCGCGGGCGAGCGCCGGTTTGAGGATGTTGCCGGCGTCCATGGAGCCCTCGGTGGCACCCGCGCCCACAATGGTGTGGAGCTCATCGATGAACAGGATGACCTTGCCTTCGGACTTCTGTACTTCCTTGAGCACGGCCTTCAAGCGGTCCTCGAACTCGCCACGGTACTTGGCACCGGCGACCAGCGCGCTCATGTCGAGCTCGATGAGGTCGCGGTCGCGCAGCGTGCTCGGCACGTCGCCGGCCACGATACGCTGGGCGATGCCCTCGACAATGGCCGTTTTACCGACACCCGGCTCACCGATGAGCACAGGATTGTTCTTGGTGCGACGGGACAGGACCTGGATAGTACGACGGATCTCGTCGGTACGGCCGATAACCGGATCGAGCTTGCCGGCACGGGCCAGGTCGCAGATGTTGCGGCCGTACTGCTCCAGTGCCTCAAACTGGGTCTTGTCCTCGGCGGACGTCACGCGGTCATCGCCACGCAGCTCCTCGTAGACCTGCTCGATACGCTCCTTGGTAACGCCGGCGTCGCGCAGCACGCGGCCCGCCTCACCTTTGTCCTCGGCAAGCGCCATCAGCAGATGCTCGGTCACTACAAAGCTGTCGCCCATCTTGGTGGCCTTTTTCTCGGCCTTCTCGATGACACGGACGAGCTCGTTGGACAGGCCCATCTGCTGGCCCTCGCCCGAAACCTTGGGTGCGCGGTCGATGGCATCTTGCGTGGAGTGTGCAAGCTGGGCTGGGTCGGCGCCGATGCGCTCGATAATCACGGAGATATTGCGCTCGCCGGCACCGAGCAGGGCGGACAGCAGGTGAATCGGCTCCACCGCGCCGGCCTGTGCGTCGGCAGCCGTGCTCATGGCGGTCTGCAACGCCTCGCGCGACGTCATTGCTAGCTTATCGATTCTCATGGAATCACCTCTCTTGGGGCGGCCGCCCTACGGGGCGGCTTCACGTTGTCCGAGAAGTATTGTTGCCAGCTTTGTACGATCTTATACACAAATCTAAGTCTCTATATATAAGATTTTCTGAGTGATTAAGAGATAGGGAGCAGGCACGCTCACCCGCTGCGGCCTCGTCCCCTTACTATCTCAATCTGTAACATCTAGCGGCTGTTTATGGCTCCAGATGTTACAAATCAAGATGAAATGACCAGCGGCAACCGTTTGTCTCAATCTATAACATCTACTCGGTAAATTAGGGTCTAACTGTTACAGCTCAAGACGAACAGAAGACACCCGAATCGAAAATCTAAATCTGTAACACCAGGCCCACTTTTAGCGGCCAAGATGTTACAGGTCGAGACAAACGGGACCGCCACAAAGGTGCCTGTGAACTGCCTCCCATTTCTTGGACATCGGGAAATGGGAGGTTTTCCATGAGTATAGACCTCAGGGTGAAGCACGACCTGGAGTCCAGGAGGCGGGCCGTCGAGCTCTTCGACGCCGGCGTCGGCTGCAAGCCGGCGGCCGAGGCCCTGTCCGTCCCCCGCGAGACCGTGAGAGAATGGCAGTGGGTATACCGGGCGTTCGGAAGCGAGGCGCTGCTGTCCATGGGCGGGAAACAATCCAGGTACACATTCGAGCAGAGGGTCGCCGCGGCGTCGGCCGTGGTCGACGGCGGGATGGCGAAGACCGACGCCATGGCCGAGTTCGGGATCAGGTCGAAGTCCCCGCTGGAGCGCTGGTGCAGGCTCTACCGCGAGGGCGGCGCCGAGGCGCTGCGGCCCGGGCCGAAGGGCAGGCCGAGGGGGTCGAGGTCGAAACCCCGGGCCCGCACCCGCGAGCAGGAGCTCGAGGAGCGCTGCCGCAGGCTCGAGGCCGAGGTCGCCTACCTAAAAAAATTGTGTTTAGGGCAATCTGATTGTTGCTAGTGCGGCACCCATTCTTTTCATCTACGGAAACGAAAAATTTCAGAAAAGGCAAAGGCATGCCGACCAGCTAGGCCTACCGTTGCA
>NZ_JBQKDO010000025.1:0-17790 GCF_052121795.1 Collinsella sp. LCP19S3_B7 | reverse complement strand
CGACTGATACGATGTTCGCAGACACGGCCCGTGCCCCCTTCGTCGGTGATTTGTTGTTTAGTCGCTAGAAATCATATGACGGGGCGCGGGCCGTGTTCCGCTATGCGGTTGACAATTTGCGAAAGAAATTATGCGTCACCCTGTCCATCAATTAGTTCGCGCTATTATTCGTCATTAGATGAATGGCGCGAACTGCTAGTCCTTTAGATAGCTGCTGTATTTACGAAGCGCCTTAAGCTCGGCGGTGGAGTGAAATCTAATACACCTAAATAAAATCTGAATATAGCTAAGCGCAGAATATGCCCATGGCTTGGGATTCAGCTCAAAATGAATTACGTGTGCATCCTCGGGATTGATGAAACCAAGTTTCTCATAGCGTGTTAGACAATCTTGGAATAAGTTGTAGCTTTCAGACAAATGAAGTTCTTCCTTTTCCGGCCAGTTTGGATATAGAGCTTGAATAATATCCTGATCGCCAATCCCCTTTGGATATTTGATTAGTTCAGAAGGGTCGCTGGAGATCGCCTGAAGCATCTCCAGCGCTCTCTGGAACTCGAGTTTTGATGGTTCAATAACCATCAAACCAGAATTAAGGTCTGTCCAGTTGGGACGAGTTAGTTTTCCGGCAGCAACAGCCGACATGTGGTGCTCATCAAATAGATGGTCTATATTATTTTGAACCATCATGTCGGAATCTAACAAAATAATTTTTTTAAATTGATCAAAAGATAGGATTCTCAATTTTGAGAAAGTATTATTCCAGCGTTCAAATCCAGCGAGTCGGTTCTTTTTCATTATGATGGTTGGGGGCGTAAGGTTCTCAATATTGAGAACGCGACAACCCGAACCTCTTAATTTTTCGATTGTGTTATTGCTGCAATCACAAGCGAAAACAACAAAGGGATGACTCGTTTTAGTAGCCCGGATGCTGCGATATAGTGCCAATACGCCCTTTGCGTAGTCATCGCCAATCAGAAAAGTGCCGTATACACATTCAGGTTTTCCATTGACTGCCATATAAGCCCTTCTTTTAGCATTGTTATTATTAGAATGATACAGGAATGAGCTTCACTAATTTAGCTGTCTTTTGGTTCATGAGGGGTTATGACATTGATACCTAAAGTTATTCACTATGTTTGGCTTGGCGGCAGAGATTTGTCTGAGGATGCTGTTAGGTGTATTGAATCTTGGCGGAAATATTGTCCTGATTATGAGATTCGCCGCTGGGATGAAACCTCGTTTGATTTACATGCAAACAAATACGTTGAAGAAGCGCTTCATTCAAAGAAATGGGCTTTTGTTAGCGACTATGTGCGTTTGCTTGCCTTAGTTACTTGCGGCGGTATTTATATGGACACCGATGTTGAGGTTCTTTCTTCTCTTGATTGCTTCCTTGATCATCAGGCTTTTTCTGGATTTGAATCAAATAATACTGTCTCAACGGGGATTATGGGTTGCGAAGCCGGTTTCCCGTTATTCCGCGACCTTCTTAAGCAATATGAATCAAGGAGATTTATATTGCCGGACGGTTCATTTGATATGACAACTAACGTTGTCGCCATTACCAACGAATGTGTGCGCCGCGGCCTTGTTTCTAACAATTCATTTCAGGTTGTTGACGGCTTTGCTTTGTACCCGAGTGATTGGTTTTGTCCAAAAAGTCATGAGACTGGCGTTATCACGCTAACCTCTAATTCTCATACGATTCATCATTTTGCAGGCTCATGGCTTGACGACGTTGAACAGGGCTTCCAAGAGCAGCGATTTCAGTTGCTCGAGAAGCATCCTTGGTTGCCGCCGGTTTTAATCAGCATCTACCTAAGATGTAAATATGGTTTTCAAACCGGTGACTTTTCTTATTTAACTTCAAAGACTCGTGTGTTTTGGAAAATGCTAGCGAGAAAATAAATTGTGTGAAGGGATAACGAAGATGAAGAAAGATTTATTAGTTTTTGGTACAAGGCCGGAAGCTATTAAGATGTGTCTTCTTGTCAATGAGCTTAGAGCTCGTAAAAGCGATTTTGATGTATCGGTTGTTGTCACGGGACAGCATAAAGAAATGCTCGACCAAGTTCTGTCTGTTTTCGGGGTTATTGCTGATTATAATTTGTCAATTATGAAACCTGGGCAGACCTTATTTGACATTACCAGTGAGTTTTGCTGGGATTAAAAGATATCCTTGAGCCGCTCGATCCTGACATCGTCTTGGTTCATGGAGATACATCTACATCTTTTGCCGCTGGATTGACGGCATTCTATCTTCATATTCCCGTTGGTCATGTGGAGGCTGGCCTAAGAACGTACAACATCTATAGATGCACTAAAAACAACTGTTGATCAATCATACTCGAATCAATATTTGGATTGGGCAAGTGATTCGAGATTAATTCTTATTACTGCGCATCGAAGGGAAAATCTCGGTGAACCTATGCATAATATGTTTAGAGCAATTAGAAAGGTGATGGAAGAAGTTCCTGATACTAAGGCTATCTATCCAATTCATATGAATCCGACTGTCAGGAAAGCCGCACATAGTGAGCTCGACGGATTTGACAGATTAAAAATCATCGATCCGCTCGATGTCGTTGATTTCCACAATTATATGAACGCGGCGTACCTTATTTTGACAGATTCAGGTGGAATTCAAGAAGAAGCCCCTTCTTTGGGAAAGCCTGTTCTTGTAATGCGCGACACTACGGAGCGACCCGAAGGGCTTGCCGCGGGGACATTAAAGCTTGTTGGCACTAATGAACAGATTATCTATTCAGAGTTCAAAAACTTACTGAACGATGCTGAAGCATATCGCAAAATGAGTCAAGCAAGCAATCCTTATGGCGACGGGACCGCCAGCAAGAAAATCGCCGATATCCTCATGGAGCATTTATGACGTCTTTATCAGTAATTATTCCTTTTTTTAATACGGATAAGTTTTTTTATGAGCGGTGCATAGAATCTGTTTGTCGACCAGATATCAAAAGTATCGATTTGCAGGTCATTGTTGTTGATGACGGCAGCGATGAGGAGCATTCGGTTCTAGCTGGCCAGGTTCCTAAGCGATATGGCCTTGATGCCAAAGTTATTCATAAGTGTAATGGCGGTCAAAATAGTGCACGAGAAGAAGGCCTTAGGCATGCTGAGGCAGACTGTGTTCTGTTTCTTGATTCTGATGACATGGTTGATCTGGAGTCATTGGCCCGTGCTTTGGAGAGAATGCAAAGTACTGAGTGCGATATCATGTTTTTCAACTATGACGTGATAAGTCCTGATGGCGTTGTAGTGTCTGAGATGCCATCTCGCGCATTCAGTTCTTGCGGGACATTATCCAAGGACAAAGCCTTACTTCGGAGCGAAAGCCTTTGGGCACAAATTTATAGTCGACATTTACTTCTTCAGGATGATGTTTCTTTTTCTAATGGGCTTTCAATAGCCGAAGATTTGTCGACGGCAATGGCCCTTGTCTTACGTGCTAAGAAGATCGGGTATGTAGACGATGTTGTATACCATTATGTTAAACATAGGGGTAGTGTTTTATCGTCACCAAACATCGAGTCAATTTTCGATGTCCTTAGGGCTTTCGATTTTGTAATCAAAAGCTCTATTTCCCTTTCGGATGATGAACTTCATGCGTTGGAATACATGGCTATTGTTCACGTGCTTTATTGGGGTGGGATAAGGTCGCTGCAATGCTGCGGATATAATAAATATATTAAGAGGCATTTCTTCGGATGGATGTCTTCTCGTTTTCCAAGATGGCAGAATAATCCTTTCATTACATCGGGTGTTAAGCAGTTCGGTGTGTTTTTCCATCTCATGGTAAAAGGTTTTTGGCGCGTGGGCTCCATAGGCGTTTGGGTTCACTCTCGATTGATTTAATGGGGTTGAAAGTTGCTGGCTTTATCTCGCAGGCAAAACGGTGTTCTTGTCTCATATGTTTATATGATTGGGCAAATTGTAGTTCAACTTGCCTTCGTTCCACTATTGCTCCGTGTTATCGGACAGAGTGAATACGGACTCTATCAGTTGATAGGGTCGGTTATGGCTTATGTTGTTTCAATCAATGGAGTTTTGTCTGCGGGCGTCGGTCGTTTTTATTGCATGTATAAAGCTAATAAGGACGAAGAGAAGATGGAAAACTGCCTTGCAATTGCGAGGCGACTCTATGTTGTTATTTCTGTATTATGCGTTGTTGTAATCTTTGCGCTTGTTTTGTTGGTTAGATTTGTTTATAAGGATGCTTTTACAGCCGCACAGCTCAGTGAGTGTTCACTCATGCTACTCATCATGGGTGCCAACATGATTGTGGTCATGTTTAATACGCTGAGCGTTTGTACCATCACCGCTAACGAGCGCTTCGTGTTTTTAAAAATCTCTCAATTAGCTTGTCTTATTTTGCAGCTTCCCTTGGTTTGCGTTTTTGCACGGTTTTTTGGAAACGCTCTCATGGTGTGCTGCGTTGTGTTTGTTACCAATTCAATTTGCGCTTTGATTCAAGCTGTCTATGAAAAAAGAGTCTTAAAAATTAAGAGCACATATCATGGCTGGGATCCTTCTCTTGCTAAAAGTCTTCTGAGATTTAGCACTTCTATTGTTTTAGTCACTTTGGCAGATCAAATATTTTGGAAATGCGATCAACTGATTATTGGGTATTTCTTCGGGCCTAATCAGGTTGCTGTGTATTCAGTTGGATCCCAGATTTACGGCGCATATATGAGCGTTGGCATTGCGGCCGCCTCTGTTTTTTTGCCTAGAGTGTCGGAAATCGTTCATCACAACCACGACTTTAAGGAACTATCAGATCTTTTCATCAATGTTGGAAGAATTTCATTATTAACATGTTTGGCTATTTTGGGTGCGTTTGTTGTTATGGGCGACGATTTCATCTTGTTGTGGGCCGGTGAGGGCTTTCATAATGCATATATGATTGCAGTTGTAGTAATGCTGCCCTTCACCATTGATATTATCCAGAATCTCGGGTTAACAATTCTTCAGGTGATTAACAAGTACTATTTTCGCGGCGCAATGTATCTGTGCATCGCGATAGCCAATATTTTTCTTACCTTAATACTTGTAAATGTCATCGGAATCGTTGGTGCGGCACTTTCTACAGCTCTATCAATGCTTATCGGCAATGGCTTAATTATGAATTGGTATTATTCAAAGATCGGCCTTGATATTCGCAGGTTTTGGTCTTCGATGCTTCGGATTGTAATTGCTGCATTCGTAGCTATCTTCATATTTTGTTTCATTTATAGCCTTAGAATTGATACCACTATTTCCTTCGGTCAAATCTTTATCTATGCATGCATATATCTTTTGTTGTATTTTGGTTTCGAATGGGTAATAGCCTTAAACAGCGGTGAAAAAAAATTGATCAGGAACTTAATTAAACTATGAATTCGGAGTATTAAATGAGGGAGAAACAACTT
The DNA here is from genome assembly GCF_052121795.1 of Collinsella sp. LCP19S3_B7. NCBI lineage: Bacteria > Bacillati > Actinomycetota > Coriobacteriia > Coriobacteriales > Coriobacteriaceae > Collinsella > Collinsella sp. LCP19S3_B7. The sequence goes on along the minus strand of NZ_JBQKDO010000025.1, from coordinate 12,364 downwards.
GTATCTGTGGTCATGTCTTGCTACAGAGAATCTCCTGAGCAGCTGCAACAGTCAATTTCATCTGTATTGAATCAAACTTACCGTGATCTTGAGCTGATTATCATCCTTGATGATCCCTTGAATTTAGAGCTCGAGCAATTGATTCAACATGCTGCTTCTGATACTCGTGTTTCATTCATAAAAAATGAATTAAATATTGGTTTGGCCGCATCTTTGAACAAGGGTATAGAAAGGTCTCGCGGTGCGTATATTTGTCGTATGGATGCAGATGATGTTTCGGATGAATCTAGGATTGACACACAGCTTGAGTATTTAGTTGCGAATAAGCTTGATCTTGTGGGGTCATATTTAAACGTCATTGATGAAGCATCGCGGCCTTTGTATTCGGTCAGCAATTTACCAATTAAGCCTGAATCAATAAAATGTGCCCTTCGTTTTAACAATTGTGTCCCACATCCGACATGGTTTGGTCGACGCGAGGTATTTATGGGTGGATACCGCATGGTGGCATATGCGGAGGACTATGATTTCATTTTAAGAGCTATCGAGGAAGGATACGCTATTGGAAATGTCCCGGCTCCTCTTTTGAAATATCGGATGACGGAGAAGAGCATTTCTCGTTCAAATTTGTATAAGCAGTATCTTACTCAGGTTGCGTTGACTTCGGCGTTTGCTCGACAGGGTCTGAGGGGGACTGATATTCGCCAAATTCAGGAATATGTCGATTCTCGCTATGACGAAAAAGCCGCTCGCAAGTATGCTGAAGCTAATATGTTATTTAATCGTGCCTTGAATCATGTCCGTCAGAAGAATTATCTTGCCGCAATGCTCGGCTTCGCTCAAATTCCTTTGTGCTCTGCTGCTTATCTTGGCAAAGTTATACGGTTATTCAGGGCTGCAATTTCCTAGTTTTAAATTTGATGACTGTTTTAGACTGTATTTTTAGCATATGATGAAAGTAATTAACTTATAAATTGTCGTTTTTGCGTTAATGAGAGAATGGTGCACGTTTGTCGTCTAGATCGGATGTACTTATTGCAATGCCTGCATATAACGAAGAGGAATGCATTGAGGGTACAGTTAAAGAGCTTCGATCGATAGCTCCAGAATTTGACTTCGTTATTATCAATGATGGCTCTCGTGATAGGACGGGCGAGATTTGTGATTCGTTGGGCTGCAGAGTCATTAATATGCCGATAAACTGTGGTCTTACAGTTGGTTTTCAGACTGCAGCTCGATATGCCGTCGATCACGGCTACGACTATATGATCCAGTTTGATGCTGATGGGCAGCACCGCCCAGAGTATTTATCTTCTCTTGTTGAAAAGGCTGAAGACACTGGCTCGGATATCGTTATCGGTTCTAGATTCCTGACCGTTCGCAAAGACAAATCGATGCGCATGATTGGTTCACGCATGATTACCGTTTTGATTAAGATGATGACCGGTCGTCGCATTAGTGATCCCACATCTGGCTTCAGGCTGTTTAGTCGCCCTGTACTCGAAAGATACTATTACGACAATACTCTTAATCCCGAGCCAGAATCTATTGCATTGTTTTTAAAACAAGGATATTCGGTCTCCGAGGTTCAGGTTTCCATGCGTGAACGACAGGGTGGCGAGAGCTATTTAAATCCAATTAGATCGGCTCAATATATGGTTAGAGTATTTGCTACCCTTCTTATTGTTCATTGGTTTAGGTGATTCATTGTGTCTACGACTTTGCGTGCGCTTCTTATCATTTTTGCTACCCTTGTTTTCACCTTCGTAATTCGGAAGTTGAAAAAATCGCAGATACAGGTCCTTGATTCTTTGTTTTGGCTATTGTTTAGCCTGAGCTTCGTTTTACTTGGCGTATTTCCTGAAATCGCATTATATATTTCTTCTGAGCTTGGTTTTATGTCGGCCTCGAATTTTGTTTTTCTTTACGTTATCGCGGTTCTCGTGATGAGAGATTTTTCTAATTCGCTTCGAATCTCAAAACAGGAGGAACGCATCAATGGTTTGGCGCAGTCGATTGCTCTTGGCAAATCTAATGAATAATTCTTACGCGGGTTATCGAGTGCAATTGGCTTTCTGATAAAGCAACCGAATATTGTCAGCGGTCATTGTGGAGTAATCTCGATCTCATCCTATTTATTGTGCCTGCTTGTGCGTTTCGGTAAATATTGCTTATATTGATTGGTTTTGTTTATGTACGGCTGGTTCTTATTTTTATGTAACGCTTTTGCATTCCTTTGCGTTCTCTATTTTCCCGGAATGTTGCTCGCTTGTGCAGTTCGTTCGAGGATCGACTTTCTTCAGATCGCCATTGCTCCTGCATTGAGCTTCGCCCTGTATTCGACCACGGGGCTAGTACTTTCTATTATGGGCTTCTCAACAAACGCTCTCTTTTTCTTCATCATTAACTTTGCCATTGGTCTGAGTCTATTTGCTATTGCTCGGGTTTTTTTAAAGCAATTAACTGTATCGATCTCAAGACAAGACCTTTCTCTTGCTTTTCTGTACGTATGTGTGGCTTTGGTTCTAACTTCGATTTTCTTTGTCAAAAATATGGATAGCGCCTTTAGCTTCGATCAGGCCCACGACAATGTTACGCATTTGAATTTGATTCACTTTTTTATGGCTTCTGGGGACTATACACAGGTGCCTAATATTTATTCTCTGCTTCCTGAAGGTGTGATGCCGTGTACTGGTTCTAATGGCTCAGGTGGTTTTTATCCCTCCGGTTGGCATATCATTGCGGCCGTTGCCGGCGGGTTGACTTCGCATAGTTCGGCTATCGCTGAAACTTCTTCGTTTGTCGTCTTGATGGCTGTCTGTTTTCCAATTTGCGTTCTTACTTTTATGCGGACTCTATACCCCGATAATGATTCAGTTGTGCGTCTAGGATCATTGTTTACTCTTGCTTTTTCTGCTTTTCCCTGGAAACTGGTCACTTGCAATGGGCCTCTTTTCCCATATGTTATTGCATGCTTTTTCGTTCCGGCTTTGGCTTCTGCGCTAATTACGTTGTCAGACTCTTTCAGAAACGGTAAAAGTGATGTTTCCACCGCTTTCTTGATGTGTATGGGGGTTTTGGGGGTTGCATTTGTTCACCCATCTGCAATCTTTACCTTTGGTGTGTTTGTCTGTCCTTATATTGCGTCTCGGTTATATTTCTCAACCTCCTGTTTCTCAGACAAAAAAAGAAACGGCATTATGGCGATTTTTTGCTTAGGCGTCGTTGCCATATGGGTATTTATGTACAAGCTGCCTTTTATGCAGAACATCGTTGGCTTTTGGTGGTCCGGGGAATGTTCGTTATTCCAAGCGTTTGTTAATTGCTTTGATTTCTCTTTTTCTCTCGGATGTATGGCTCAGCTTCTTATTTCTCTGCTCTTTATCGTAGGGGCCCTTTATTCCTTTAGAGAAAAGCAAAATAGGTGGCTATGTGCGTCGTTTATCGTTGGCGCAATGATTATTATTGTTGCTAAGGGTACCGATTTGTCTTTAAAATCGTTGCTGTCAGGATTTTGGTATACAGACGGTAATCGGGTGGCTGCTATTTGTGTACTTGCATCGATGCCATTGGTAGTTGTGGGCTGTCGTCGCGTACTCGAATTCCTTTATGACCGAATTAAGCACTGCTATTGTTTTGAGTATTGGTCCGCCGGAGCCATCGCTTCAGTGCTCCTTTTAATCGCATCAGTATTGATCTATGCCCCTAATTTTGACATATATGGTCATTTAAATATCACTACTGCTTTTGGTAATACATCGGCTGCGCAGATCGGTAAATACTCACTTACCGCTCCTAATTTTTATTCGGGAGAAGAGCAAGCTTTTGTTAATGAGGTAAAAAAGGTTGTCACTTCAGACGATGTTATTCTTAATAATCCGGAGGACGGCAGCTTCTTTGCAAATTCGGTTTCTGATTTAAATGTCTACTACCGCACGACCCATATTGGCGAAAATAATAATGACACTAGGGACAGCCAATTGGTACGCACTAAGCTGAATCAAATTTCAGTGAATCCTGAAGTTAGACAAGCGGCCCAAAATTTGAGCGCAAAGTATGTTTTGATATTAGGGCAAGGTGGTCGTAGGGATGACGAGCATCCTTATTATATGTACTATCAGGAGAAGCTCTGGAGGGGTATCAATAAGATCACAGATGATACTCCAGGGCTTACGTTAGTACTATCGAAAGGCGATAACCGTCTGTATCGAATAGATGATGTCAATTAGAGAATTATGGTTGGTTGTTAGATGAAGTTTAAACTCGCCAATTTGGTATTTAGCGATTCTGATGTTATGTCTCAGTACCCATCACTGTGCTACAGGGTGCTTGAGGGCCATGCGGTCCCAGTTTCTAATAGTTCTGTCAACATAGTGTCACCTTCAAGAATTGACTTTACGACGTACTTTAATTCTCTTTCTATTTGTAAGTGGCGGAAGTACACAATTGCAAATAGGTTCTATCTCCATTTTGAATATCGTGGTTCTGCCTGTGTCCTTCAACAGACATATGCCAATAGCTTCAGCTGGAGTTCCTCTTTAGTAGACCGCTCGGACGCTGAGCTGTGTTCATCTGATGAGTGGGAGTCCTTTGATTTGGAACTCACGCCAATTGATGGGGAGACGCTCCACTCATTCCGCATCAGCACGGCTGGCCCTGTTAAGATTCGCAACGCATATTATTATTGCGTCTGCGATGGGCATGATGTTCGCTCTGTCGAGCTTGCGCTCGCAAGCACTACATTCAAAAAGGAGGATTACATCCTTCGCAATCTTTCACTTTTACAGAAATATGTAATAGATTCTGACGAGCTGATTTCGAAGCATTTCCATGTACATGTTATTGATAACGGACGATCGCTAGATTGTGCTAGCTTAAATTCTCCGCAGGTCACGATTCACCCCAATCCTAATGTCGGTGGTTCCGGTGGATTTGCTCGCGGCATGATTGAGGCGCTAGAGCAGTCTCCGAAAGCGACGCACGTTTTGCTCATGGATGATGATGTTGAGGTTCTTCCGGAGAGTTTCATTCGAACGTTCAATCTGCTGTCATTGCTTAAAGACGAATATGTTGATGCCTTTTTATCTGGCGCGATGATGAGCCTTGAAGAGCCGGAGCTTCGTACTGAAGATTTGGGATTTTTTACTCAAAAGGGCAATTTTTCTCCTTTGAAACCCGAAGGTCATATGACGTCACTCCATGACATCGTTGAGTCTGAGGTTTTCCAGACACCTTCGGATTTATATGGAGATACGATTCAGCAGTATGCAGGTTGGTGGTACTGCGTGATTCCTGTAACGGCTATTGAAGCCTACGGGCTTCCTCTGCCGTTGTTTGTTCGATCCGATGATGCCGAGTTTGCTCTTCGCTGCAAGCCCAAATTCATGACCATGAATGGAATCTGTGTCTGGCACAATGCGTTTAAGTTCAAATACAGCGCTGCTGTTGAACGATATCAGGTGAGCCGAAATACACTCATCAGTCAAGCGACAACTGGCATTGCACCGATTACTGATTTTCTAAAAGAAATCAGGCGAGAGGTCGAGCTTGATCTCAAGAAATTTAATTATGACGACGCAATGCTTGCTGTTAAAGGACTGGAGGATTTTCTGAGGGGTCCAGAATGGATTTCCCATCCTGTTGCCGAGGCGCGTTTCATGGAGGCAAATAGGGAAAAGGAGACGATGGTTGCTCTGGATCAACTGGCTCCAGAGGCATTAAAGCTCGGCGTCGACCTAAACTCTTTGACTTATTACAATTTGTCCTTGGAAGGCGGCCGAAACAAACTGCAGTCTATTTTTGACTACATCACCATTAATGGTCATCGCTTTGTGAGTGTTTCAGCGAAGCGTAGGGGCAAAGTTGCTGTCATCGATGCTGCGGGATGGGTTTATCCCGCCGGCAAAATCAGGGATGTTGACACGCTTATTGTGGTAGATATGCCTAATAAAAAGGGCGCCATTAGACATATGGACAAGAAGCGATTCAAAGAGGTTTGGACTCGTTTTCGTAAAGCCGAGAAGGAATTCAAGCGTAACAAAGACAAGATCTATGCCGAATACGCTTCGTATAGAGATGTCTTTACTTCGATAGATTTCTGGAAACAGTACTTGAAAGAGGCGTCGGAGTAGTTTTCATGTGAGTGGGTTTCAAAGTGGGACCCACTCATTTTTTTGTATCATATTAATAATTGTGCTTCTTTCATTGTTTGTCGTTGGGAAGGCTAAGCCATGTCCTTGCTTTCTGCTATTAAAAAGATCCTTCCTGGCTCATCCCGATCGTTGCATGCTATGCATGAGGATTTGGACCGCCGTTTTGACGAGGTTTTCGCCCGTATTGAGCAGGCCGATAACGGCATCAATATGAATATCAATTACAAATTCGATACTCGGTTATTTCCAGAAATTGAATTGCTCAAGCAACGCCAACAAAGCCTATCGGAACAGATGACTCTTCGCTTTGAATTGCTGGCTCGGCGTGCATACCCCGATCTCACGCCCTTTGAGCTTCGTTGCAGAATCTTTGATGCGTTACCTGATGCCGAGGGTGATATTCGATTGATGCAGCAGGCAAATGCGGCGTTGATGAGCAAGCTAGACGCGATTTGCGCCGCCAATAATATCCAATACTGGCTTTCTTATGGCTCTCTTGTGGGGACTTTGTCTCGATCGGGGTTTATTCCTTGGGACGACGATATTGATATCTGCATGACTAGGTCCGATGTGGATAAGCTCACTGCCGCCTTAAAAGATGATCCTGATTATCAAATCACTCTTGTATACGACTGGTTTGTAAAGTGCCGTCAAGTTCGCTTTTGTTCAACTAACCCGCTTATTCCTTGTTTCGTAGACATTTCGATTTATGACTGGGCTGCCGAGAATTCTAAGCGCGCGAACGATCAGCTTAGGCAACTCAGAATTGAACTTATGGATTTCTTTGACCAAAATGAGGGTGAGTTTAGTTTTTGGAAAGATAATCCTTGGATGGTCCACCCTGACAGCGGTCTTAGTGTGCAGTGCGGGGATGTTGACTTGGAGGCTCAGAGAGCTGTTATTTCTTCTGCGGATATTGATCTTGTTCAGGGTGTTTTCGATTCGTATAACGAAAAGGCTCATGCACTTGGTTTGTTGACTGATGAGCCTCATGGCGATTTTGCATACGCGATTGATAACGTTTTTAATGCCCCTAAGCGTAAAATAATTTGGGATCGCAACGATATTCTTCCCGTAAGAAAGCATCCGTTTGGCGGTTTCTCTTTTTCGGTTCCTGCGAAAGCGGAAAAGGTCGCTGACGCCTGTTATCCTGGATGGCCTTACATGCCTATGGACATCTGCGGGCATGATCATTTTGCAAAGGATGTTTTGTCCGATCCCGATGTTCGCTCCGCGATGGCAAGGTTTGTTGACGAATGTAATTAGTAGTTACAACGGCTTTGATTAAGGTATTTAAAATGCAGTTTAAACTTGCGAATGTTGTACTTAAAATTGAAAAGCATGCAAAGTATTTTCCTGAACTCTACTATCGCGTGCTCTCCGGCGATGCTTCGTATGATGACAACATTCATTCACTTCATATCAATGGAAACGTTGACTTTCTGACGTATGTAAATGGCCTATCTGCATGTAAATGGCATCAATATGCGTCTGTTGACGGCGTCGTCTTGCATATGGCTTTATTTGGCAGAGGACGGGTTGTCGTTCATGGAGTGAGGTCTGGCGAGCTGAATCCTGTCGAGCTTAAATCGTATCCTTTTGATGGCGATAAACTTGATCCTTGCGTTCTCGATATCGATATCGATACAACCGGCTACGACTTGATCGGTTTTTGGATTGAGAGCGACGAGGGCTATTCCGTTGACCTTTTGAGCGCTTCTTACCTGACGGATGTTCCTGAGGGCTCAATTAACCCGATCAATCTTGCTCTTTCTACTACCACATTTAAGAATGAACGATATATTCTTCCAAACATTGAGCTTGTTAAAACCGGCATCTCTAAAGAGGATGGTCCGATTCGCGACCACTTCCACATGTTTGTCGTCGACAATGGGCAAACGCTAGATGCTGCATCGCTTTCCGATGATCTGGTCACCGTGCTTCCGAACCCCAACACAGGCGGCTCGGGAGGATTCGCACGTGGAATGATGGCGGCTACCGAAACTCCAGGTCAGTTCACCCATATCATCTTGATGGATGACGATGTCTCCATCATGCCCGAGAGTTTGATTCGCACGTTCAACCTTCTTTCTCTTGCTAAGGGCAAATATAAGGATGCCTTTATTAATGGCGCTATGCTCTCAATGGAAGATCCTACTCGCCAGTTCGAGGACGTCTCGTATGTGGCGACTACCGGTGCCTATCGTCGCGTAAAAGGGGATCTGAATGTTGGCAAGTTGTCCGATATTCTCGAAAACGAGCGTACGAGTGTTGAGGTAGATCAGGCTTATGGAGCCTGGTGGTATAGCTGCATTCCGGTGGGTGCTATCGAAAAGAACGGTCTTCCCATGCCTTTCTTTATCCGCTGCGACGACGTTGAGTTTGGCATGCGCAATAAGCCTGTCTATATGACTATGAATTGCATTTGCGTGTGGCACGCAAGCTTTGAGGGGCGTTTCAGGGCTTCGGTGGATTGCTACCAGTACTTCCGCAACTTCTTTGCCATGATTGCTCTTGATGATTGTGCTGATGAGAAGATGTTTGTCCTTCGTATTCAGCGAGGGGTACGTCAGAACTTGCGCGATATGGACTATCAGGCTGCCGAGTTTATTCTCGATGGCTTTGAGGATTATCTGCGTGGCCCTGAGTATCTCCAGAAGCTTGATGGTGCCGTTACGATGATCGGTAAGGGTAAGTTAAACGAAAAGCTGATTCCTGTTTCCCAAATGGATCCAGAGCTTCTTCGTAATGCTGGGGTTACGGAGCAAGTGCTCGCTAATGTTAATCTGGAATTCCGTCCTTCAAAGTTTATGAAGTATTGGAGATCTATTCCTTACGACAAGCACTATCTTCCCGATGCGCTGTTGCGCGGAAAGCCCGGCTATGTAGTTAAGAATGGCAGCTGTACGCTTGAGGGCAACTCGACGCGTTGCAAGACGCTGGTCTTTCTTGATCCGACCCGCGAGAAAGGATCGGTTCGCACGATGGACCGAGCGCGGTTCAAGAGTATTCGCCGTCGAGAGCACGAACTGATGGCGCGCTATCGCAAAGAAGGCAAGAGCGTCAGGAGGACATGGAAAGATGCCATGCCGTACATGGCTTCTCGAGAGTTCTGGGAAGAGTACTTGGGTCTTAAATAAGATGAGGTCCGGATTAAGTCCGGACCTCATCTTATTTTGAATAGGTTTTATAGGCTTGTAGCTCCCATTGCTTTCTTTCGACCTTCGCAACCGAGTCGAGGATAAGCCCCGTTGCCAGACTAAGACCGCATAGGAACATGAACGAGACGGCGAGCATTGCGGTGGGGAAGCGGGGGACTAATCCGGTCTGGAAGTACTCTGCGACGATTGGTATACCGAGGGCGAGCCCTATGATGGCAAAGATGAGCGCGATAAGGCTAAAGAACTTGAGCGGACGATAGTCTTTAAAGAGCGTTCCGATCATTGCGATGACTTTGATGCCGTCGCTGACCGTATTGAGTTTGGATTCAGAGCCCTCAGGCCGATCTCGATAGTCTACCGGCACGTCTTGAATGCGCCAGCGGTGATCGACGGCGTGGATGGAGAGCTCGGTTTCGATCTGGAAGCCCTCGCTCAATACGGGGAAGGTCTTGACGAAGGGCTTGCTCATGGCTCGGTAGCCGGTCATCACGTCGTCAAAGCTGTAGCCGTAAATCCATTTGATCATGGCACGAACAAGGTTGTTGCCAAAGCCGTGAAAGGCTCGTTTATTCTCCTCGGCATAGGTGCCGTTTGATAGGCGATCGCCAACGGTCATATCTGCTTCGCCGTTAAGGATGGGATTGCAGAGTGACTTGGCAGCTTCGGCGGGGTATGTATCGTCGCCGTCGACCATTAAGTAGCACTCGGCATCGATATCGCGGAACATTTGACGGCACACGTTACCTTTGCCCTGCCTGGGCTCGTGGCGCACCTTAGCCCCGTGCTGCTTGGCGATATGCGAAGTGTCATCGGAAGAGTTGTTGTCGTAAACATAGACAACTGCGCCGGGCAGCTCTCGATGAAAATCGTCGACAACTTTGCCAATCGTCAGCGCTTCGTTGTAGCAGGGAATTATGACGGCGGTATTCGAATAGTCCATGTAGGACCTCCTTTAATGACTCATCTGGTCGAAAGTATACCTATCGCCTGCCCCTTTGATTAGATATGGGTTAGTTCTCCAGATTTGTTGCGGTGGGTTATCGTCAACGTGGGAGGGCTATACTTTCTAAAGTTATGTTTTACGAGACAAGGAGATGGTCCGTGGCTGACAATGTAGAGAGTCAGAAAGCGGCGGCTAAACCGGCCTCTCACGCTAAAAATGATTTTGAAAAGGACAAGTTCATTCTTAAGCAGCTTGTCACCAAAGATTTTAAAATCAAATATCGTCGCAGTGTTCTGGGTGTGGCGTGGTCCGTGCTTAACCCGCTGCTGATGATGGTTGTTATGTCGATTGTGTTCTCGACAATCTTCGCGCAGGGTCGCAATGGTTCTATTACGCCCGAAATGTATCCGCTTTACTTGATTGTCGGTAACGTGACTTTCTCTGTCATGTCCGAGTCGACGAACCAAGCGCTTATGTCCATCATTTGGGCTTCCTCGCTGCTTAAGAAGGTCAAGGTGCACCGTTGGGTCTTTCCGGTGCAGAAGGTGCTGTTCTCGCTCGTTAACTTCGCCTTCTCTTTGGTTGCCGTCGCCTTGGTTATGCTTTGGTTCCACGTGCTTCCCACCTGGCATTTAATTCTGCTGCCGGTTTGCTTGCTCCTGCTTATGTGTTTCTGCATGGGCTTGGGCATGATGCTGTCTGCGCTGGCAGTCTTTTTCCGCGATGTTATGCACCTGTGGACCGTTGTTATTACAGCCTGGATGTATCTGACGCCGATTTTCTGGACGACCGACTTCATTAGCCAGATGGCACATTGGATTCAGGTGCTCGTGGTTGTCAATCCCATGTACAACTACCTCCAGTTTATGCGCGATATTTTCCTGTTTAACACCATGCCCTCTGCGCTTACCTTTGGGCTGTGTGTTGTTTGGGCTGTTATTGCTCTTGCTATTGGCTACACCGTGTTTCATAAGACTGAGCACAAGTTTATTCTCTACATTTAAGGAGTGCTGTTCATGACTGAATCTGCTATTGATTACAGCAAGCAGCCCCTTGCTGTTGAGGTTAAAGACGTCACCATGATTTTTAATATGGCGTCCGAGTCGCTTACAAACCTCAAGGAGTACTTTATTAAGCTCGCAAAGCACGAGCTGTTCTTTGAGGAATTCCGTGCGCTTAAGCACATTTCGTTTGATGTGCATCGCGGCGAGGTCGTTGGCCTTGTTGGCACTAACGGTTCCGGCAAGTCTACGATGCTCAAGATTATCGCTGGCGTTTTGGAGCCCAGCGAGGGCGAGGTTAAGGTCCATGGCAATATTGCACCGCTGATTGAGCTCGGTGCCGGCTTTGACCCGGAGCTTACCGCACGTGAGAATATCTATCTGAACGGTGCGCTGCTTGGCTATACCAAGGAGTTTATTGACGCTAGTTTTGACGAGATCATTGAGTTCGCCGAGCTTAAAGACTTCGTTGACATGCCGCTGAAGAACTTCTCTTCGGGTATGGTTGCGCGCATTGCCTTTGCTATCGCCACGATTACCGAGCCCGATATCCTCATCGTCGATGAGACGCTTTCTGTTGGCGATGTCTTTTTCCAGCAGAAGTGCGAGCGCCGCATTCAGCACTTTATCGAGAGTGGCGACGTTACGGTCTTGTTCGTTTCTCACTCTATGGAGCAGGTTGAGCGCATTTGCCAGCGTGCTGTATGGATCGAGAAAGGCGATCTACGCATGGATGGTCCCGTGGACGAGGTCTGCAAGGCGTACCACGACCAGTTCAAGTAGGTTATAATTTATTAGCCGTGTGAACTTGTACCCGCTTGGACACGCGGCTTTTATGCTCCATTAGCTCAGTTGGATAGAGCAGGGGACTTCTAATCCCAAGGTCGACGGTTCGAATCCGCCATGGAGCACCAGAGAGTTTTTGAAGACCCGGTTATTGTGCCGGGTCTTTGCTTTTTGGGCACGTGGGCATGCAGTGCTCCCTCAAAAATAACAGAGGCTTCGGTAGTTTGTGTGACAAGGGGCTAGCCTAGGCAGCAACGCTCTTCGCTCCCTTCACGCCCTTCTTCCTCGCCTTCACCGGGCGACCCGGGAGCTGGGGCTGGC
>NZ_JBQKDO010000024.1:0-17842 GCF_052121795.1 Collinsella sp. LCP19S3_B7 | reverse complement strand
ACTTCGTGGTCCATTGGAACACGAGGAGGCGCCAGGTTAAACTGAAGGGACTGACCCCGGAGGAGTTCCGGAGACAGTCCCTTGCGGCGTAGTTCTTATTTAAGCCGTCCAGGTTTTGGGGTGCAGTTCACACTACGTGCGGCGGGGGTTCTTTCGTCCTGCGGAATGTCCGCGAAGGTTAGCCCTCAGATCCTGCTACGACTACATCCTCGGATTGTGGGGCTGAATGAAGGACGTGGCTGAGGGGGCCTTTTGTCCCCTTCGCTGTTTCGCGGCTTTGCCGCGAAAGTCGCGCCACTTTGGGGATGGATGGGGGCGTGGCTGGATTGCAGATTCAAATGGCTAGAGAGATATGGGCGCGAACGAGAAATCATTATTGGGGTCATCCTTTTCCATAAACTCATCAAGACAAAACGTCATGTAGATTGGAACATACAGAACCTTGCCCTCTTTGCTGAGGTTCTCGTGGCTCAGTACAACGGCCTCGGGAATTTTGTACTCGCCCACACTCATCAGACGATCGAGGGCCGCGTGCGCTCGAACCTTCTTACCCGATTTGACCTCGATTGGGACAACATGCCCGTGGGCGCCTTCGATTACAAAGTCAACTTCACCGACCTCACGCGTTTGGTAGTACCATGCATCCGCCCCGAGGGCAACAAGTTCCTGCGCGACCACGTTCTCATAGAGACCACCAAGGTTGGGAGTTTTCATATCAAGATAGACAGCGCGTGCAGTGCTGCCGGGGTACCGCGATGCTAGCATGCCTGTATCAGACTCGTATAGTTTGAAGGCTGTCGTTTTCTCCGTCCTCTTGAGAGGACTCCGTGGCTCCGTCACCCTGGCGACCATCAATCCAACACCTGCGTTAACAAGCCACAGGAAATCCTGTTCATATTTTTTAAGGCGAGCTCCCTCACCCAGAGACGAAACAACAAAGCGATGGGACTCCGCCTCAAGCTGAACGGGAATTTGCTCAAAAATCGACCGAACGTTAAACGCTCGAGTCGATGCATATTTTGAGATATCGCTTTTGTACTGATCGACCAACTGAGTTTGAAGCTCACGTGTGCTCACGAGCGAATAACCCGAATCAATATAATTCTGAACGACCTCCGGCATGCCGCCGCAAACGATATAAGCTCTATAGTTCTTGAGCATCGCCTCATGAATATAGTTTTCGACAGGATGTTTCTCGACAAGGCAGCTGCGAATGCCTGCAAGCACATTCTCGCTAACGCTGTTTGCCCAACAAAACTCTTCAAAATCCATCGGGCGCATAACAATGTGCTCTACATACCCCACCGGAAAAGAAGAGATCCCCTTAAACTCAGTCCCAAGCATAGACCCCGAGAAGACATAGCTAAAGCGCCCATCCTCGACCAACGCCTTCATGAGTGTAACGATCTGCGGATACTCCTGAATCTCATCGACAAAGACAAGCGTATCGCCCTCAACAAGCGGCGCATCCGCAAGAAGGGCTACGCGGTTGATAAAGTCAACGGAGTTCTTTGCGCCAACAAGTGCATTCCTTGCTTCGATATCGAGTAGTAAATTGACCTCAAAATACGAAGCGTAGTTGCTTTTTCCAAACGCGCGAATCGCATAGCTCTTGCCGATCTGACGCGCACCAGTAACAAGTAATGCCTTATTGGAGTTATTCTTCCAGCTCAAAAGCCTATCAGTGACCTTACGGCGTAGCATTAAACCCCCAAATGACAAAAATTGACAGATAGAATCGCCTAAAATCATACAAAAATTGGCAGATAATAACGTCGTAAATATACAAAAATTGGAAGATAGCAAAGGTCCGATAAGGTCTCAAAGCCACTGAAACAGCGCTCTACTTTGCGAAGGGGCTGGGGACGCTGTTGCGTGCGTCTCCAGCCCTCTGATTCTTACTTTGGGTCCCGTGGTGGGACTATGTTGGTGCTACCTGGCTGTTTTTACCTTGTCTCGCCGCTCTCTGTGCGTAGGCGGTAGCCGTGGACGAGGTCGCTAATAGCCGGCCAGGGAATCTGGCGGTCGACCCAAAATTGGAGCTGGACCAGATAGCGCTCAGTGGCACGGGTGAGGGCCGCGAACTGTTCGTGAGTCTCTACCTGGGCGTAGAGGTCGCGGCTGTGGGCGAGGATTGCCGTAGTGTCATCCATTTTGCCGGTGACGTCAAAGGCGCCCGAGAACCAGTCGCACAGGCGCGCGGCGCTGTTGTTGATCGTTGCGAGGTCGGCGGTGCCGTCGTTGGCGTTTTCGTTGGCCTGGGCTCGTAGGAGGGAGAGAGCGTCGGCGGCGTTCATACAGTAGCCGACGGTGAAGTTCCAGACGGCGAATTCGCGGCCGGTGTCGAGCTTGCGGCGGCGCATGTAGTCGATGTCACGGGGTTCTTCGAGCATCATTTGGTCAGCGAGGGCCTCAAGTGCAGTGGTGTACTCGGCAAGGTCGAGTGCGAGCAGGGTGTTGATATCCATCATCTTTAGGCCTCCGTTTCGATCTCGACGATTTCGTTTTTAATGTACATGCCCTGGTTGTCCCAGACATTGCGGCAGGCGGCGGCAAAGTGCTCGCGGTCGGCTTCGCAGATGCGGGCGAACATGTTGCAGGTGCCAAAGGGCTCGCACACGTCAAAGAAGATGCAAATTGACGACCAGCCGCCATACCAGCTCACGGCGCCCGCTGGCTCGTGAAAGACGGGGTTCTCGATGTGCTCGTAATTGGCGATGGGGCCCGATACGGGATAGGTTACCTCGGCATCGCAGATCTTGGCCGAAAAGATACGTGACTCGACCGGACAGGACGATTCGAACAGCTTGCACGCCTCGGGAGCCTTGTCCCAGAGCATGTCGGCGAGAAACGTCTCGCCATTCAGCGTGATCTTGAGCATTTTTGTCATAGTAAGGACCTCCTCAATCCGTCGCTCAAGGGGTTCGCTGGCGGATAAGGAGAAGACAGCAGCGGGGTCGCCGAACCCAAACTTCACGACAGATCTCTGTCGCCCCAGCCCGCGCTGTTCTTCGCTAAAGTACCATGCCGTAATTGCGCGCGCAATATCAGTTTTTGAATTTCTGGAAGCGGCAATCGACGAGACGGCTCGCCGGCTGCCGGCCGACGCGCGGTAAAGGTGCTCGTCTATTCCCTAAGTTGGATGAAAAACGCTATGTTATTGCAGGGCTGCATACTCGTCTTATAAATGTATAGAATCTCGTATAGTGCGAGTAAGATCTTGCGCTGTCTGTTTTGTGTTTAGCAAGGATATAGTTTGCATAATCTGGTCTAATCCCTGCTATATCAAAATAAAGTCGCACGTAAATAGCTTAGATATGCTTGAGCTGGGCATCTTTACGCTGAACGGGTAAAAACGACCGTTCACCGTTCAACTGTTTTCAAAATGAATAAAATGAGCGATAAAGAGAATATAAACCTTAATAAACTCGCGTATTGCACGGACGTGGGTTATTAATGGGATGTAGGCCTTTTACAGAAAGGATTCCAGCAATGTCTAAGCCTCTTGGCAAGCCCGATCGTATTGTCGTCGCCCTTGGCGGCAACGCCCTCGGCAACAACCCCGTCGAGCAGATCGAGGCCGTGAGCAACACCGCCCACGCACTCCTTGGTCTCATCGAGCAGGGTAACGAGATCATCATCACCCACGGCAACGGCCCGCAGGTCGGCATGATCCAGAATGCCTTCGCCGCCGCCCACGACGCCATCGGCACCCCCGAGATGCCGCTGCCCGAGTGCGGCGCCATGTCCCAGGGCTACATTGGTTATCACCTGCAGCAGGGCATCGGCCGCGAGATGCACAAGCGCTATAAGCGTTGGCACGCCGCCACCGTCGTCACCCAGATCGAGTGCGATCCCGACGATCCCGCGTTCAAGAACCCGACCAAGCCGATCGGCCCCTTCTACACCGAGGAGCAGGCCAAGCAGTTCATGGCCGAGGATCCCTCCAAGGTCTTCGTCGAGGATTCCGGCCGCGGCTGGCGCCGCGTCGTCGCCTCCCCCGATCCCAAGAAGATCGTCGAGGCCGACTCCATCCTCAACCTGCTCGACAACGAGTTCATCGTCATCGCCTGCGGTGGCGGCGGCATCCCCGTCGTCCGCGACTACGAGAACAAGGGTTGCTACAAGGGCGTTCCCGCCGTCATCGACAAGGACCTGGGCGGCGAGCTGCTGGCCGAGGACTGCGACGCCGACGTTCTGTTCCTGCTGACCGCCGTTGAGCATGTCGCCATCAACTTTGGCAAGCCCAACCAGGAGGAGCTCGAGGACCTCACCGCCGACGAGGCCGAGCGCCTGGCCGACGAGGGCCAGTTCGGTAAGGGTTCCATGGAGCCCAAGGTCCGCGCTGCCATCAAGTTCGCCCGTTCCCGCAAGGGCCGCACCTGCATTATCGGCGCCCTGGACAAGGCCGCCGAGACCATGGCCGGCCTCTCCGGTACCCGCATCCACGAGTAGCCTCTACTCTGTTGCCTCTCTTGTGGGCGCCAGGCAAAGCGCCCACAAACTAGCCTCTCTTCATGAGCCCCGCAGTCCGCTCCGACTGCGGGGCTTTTGCTATTGAGGTGACTGTTCATGAGAAGCGCTGAAGACCGCGGAAACCCGGCACTTGGGGACGTTCCTTTTCTGCCGGCATCTTGGGACAGTCCTTTTCGACAGCGCGAGCGGTCGTCTGCAAAGACCGTCCCCAGTGGCTAGTCATTTAATGGCTGGTCATTTAAGTCTGTCCCCAATGACTAGTATTGGTCATTTAAGTCTGTCCCCAATGACTAGTAGTAGGCCCACATGGCTTCGATTTCGTTGAGGACTTCTACGACGCCCCAACGGCGGGCGCTACGGCTGGGCGAATTGGGATCGTAGACACCGATGAGGCCGGCGTCGTCAATGCCGTAGAGGACGATGTAATGACCCACGTTGGTAAACGTGCCGGGACGCACGACGGCGATTACGGGGGCACCCGAGCGCAAGGCCTGGGCCATCGAGTCTCGGTCGTTGTAGAGCTGCGTCCCGTTAAGCCCCAGCTGCGCGGCGCCGCTCGTCATAAACGACCACTCGGTGGCACCGGTGGGGGCATAGTTGCCCGCCTCGGAAAGGGCGCACATATCGACCGGTGTCATATCGGTGCGCCCCGTTTTAAAGATGTAAATCATGGTGAGGCAGGTGGGTCCGCAGCCGTTTTGGCGGATGGTTCCACCGGCGTAGGGCAGCTCCGACCATGCAGGGTCGATCTGGTAGATATGCGGCATGGTGCCGGCACTCCACTGCGAACGTGGGGTCGAAAAAGCAAACGAGTAGCCGGGTGCGACTGGGGCTTTGAGGAGCTTTTCCTCGGCGGTGGGCTCTAGGCCGGCAGAGCCATGCGAGGCACACGACCCCAGATACACAAAGGCCAGACATGCCATGATGGAGCACAGGGCAAGACAGAGACGATGAATCTGCGGATTGGCGGCCCGGCCGCGTCCCAGCGGCCGTGGCTGCTTTGCGCCGCGTCCGCCGCGGGGCTTCGAAAAGAAACGGCTGATGTGATTGTCAGACTTTCGACGATCGATTTTCTGCCGCCGAGGCACTTCGGCCTGGCGTTGACGGGTGCCCGAGCATGGGCGATCCGTCTGACGCGTGCTGGTATTCTGCGGCATAGACGACGAGGGGCGATCCTGCGGACGCCGCGGCCCGTCGTTGTCAGAAACACTCCTGGATGCTGGCGTGGTACGCCCGGCAAGGCGAACGTTTCGCTGCCGTCCGCAGCCGTTGTATTCGTATGCCATTTGCACCGCCTCGTCTCATGTATAACCCGTCCATCCTACAAAAAAGACGTGCAGCAAATGAGGACATACGCCAAAACCTCGGTAAGCGGCATGGACGGGAGCGAGCCTGGCGCCATAAAGCGACGCCCTCCGCGAGCGATTGAATCGCGTCATCAAAACGGACGCCCGCACCGAGTGGCGCCCCTCGCCGTTCGTCCCAAAAACGGCGCCGCTCGTTTTGCAGTTCTGCCTTCGGTCGAGCTACGAGTGGCGTTGCTGTGCCAAGGCCGTATCTTAAAGCCATGAAATAAAGGTGCGCGGCAAAACAGGCCGTGCAAGGGGTGACGCCAAGGGGCGTCAAAAAGGAAAGGAGGGGAACAATGGCGGACAAGAACGCAGAAGTTGCAGTCGAGGATACCGGCGGCATGAAGAAAACGCTTTCGCTCTGGAACTTCTTCACCATCGGTTTCGGTGCCATCATCGGTACCGGTTGGGTTCTGCAGGTCGGCGACTGGATGGTCGTGGGCGGCGGTCCCGTTCCCGCTATGATCGCATTCCTCTTGGGTGCAATCTTCCTCGTGCCCGTCGGAGCTGTTTTCGGTGAACTTACGGCTGCTATCCCCATCTCGGGCGGCATCGTCGAGTATGTCGATCGTAGCTTTGGCCGTACGCTGAGCTACATCACCGGTTGGCTCCTGGCCCTGGGCAACGGCATCCTGTGCCCGTGGGAGGCCATTGCCATTTCGACTCTCGTGTCCGAGATGTTCGGTAGCCTGCCCGGTCTTGAGTGGCTGCGCGCCGTCAAGCTCTACACCATCCTGGGCGCCGACGTTTACCTGTTCCCGACGCTGATCGCGCTCGGCTTTGCAGTCTACGTCATCTTCCTCAATTTTCGCGGTGCCAGCTCGGCCGCCAAGCTCCAAGCCTTCCTGACCAAGGCCCTGCTCTGCGGCATGCTACTCGCCATGGGCGTCTCGCTGTTCACCGGCTCGCCGAACAACGCCATGCCTGTGTTCTCCCAGGTCGCCGGTGCTGGCGGCGGTAAGGCCGCAACCGAGGGCACCAGCCTGTTCGCCGGTATCGTGTCGGTCCTGGTTCTGACCCCGTTCTTCTACGCCGGTTTCGACACCATTCCTCAGCAGGCTGAGGAAGCAGCCGAGGGCCTTAACTGGAACAAGTTCGGCAAGATCATCTCCCTGGCCCTGCTGGCCGCCGGCGGCTTCTACATGGTCTGCATTTACTCGTTCGGCACTATCCTTGACTGGCATGAGTTTGTTAAGAGCCCGGTTCCCGCGCTTGCCTGTCTTAAGGGCATCAACATGCTCCTGTACCTGGCCATGCTCGTCATCGCCACGCTTGGACCCATGGGCCCGATGAACTCCTTCTACGGCGCCACGAGCCGCATTATGCTCGCCATGGGCCGCAAGGGCCAGCTGCCCGAGAAGTTTGCCGAGGTCGATCCCAATTCCGGCGCTCCCAAGCTCGCCTGCGTCGTTCTGGCCATCATCACCGTCGTCGGTCCGTTCCTGGGCAAGAACATGCTCATCCCTCTGACCAATGTGTCGGCTCTCGCCTTCATCTTCTCTTGCGGCATGGTCGCTCTTGCCTGCCTGCGCATGCGCTTCACCGAGCCCGACCTACCTCGTCCCTACGAGGTGCCCGGCGGCAAGTTTGGCATCAGCCTCGCCATCGCTGCCTGCGCCATCATCATCGGCCTGCTCGTGATTCCGTTCTCTCCCGCCTCCCTCAACATGGTGGAGTGGAGCATCGTGATCGGCTGGTTGGCTATTGGCCTGGCTCTCATGGCTTTCACCAATTCCCGTAAAAAGTAACGCCGAGCCGGGGCGGATTGGGTGCGCGGTGCCCTCTCTCCCGCGTACCGAACCCGGCATCACTTGGGTAGCTTTGTGAGGCCTTAACCCAACACGGCCTCACCCACTATATGGATCCATAAGGAGGAACCATGTCCACTAAGTATGCAATCGTTGGCGGCAAGCTCATCGACGGTACCGGTGCCGAGCCGGTCGAGAACTCCCTCGTTCTCGTCGACGATAACGGCAAGATCGAGTACGCCGGTGTTATGCAGGACCTTCCCGAGGGCGTTGAGGTTATCGACGCCGCCGGCAAGACTGTCCTTCCCGGCCTGATCGACACCCACCTGCACTTCTCGGGCAACCTGACCGACGATGACACCGATTGGGTCATGCAGCCGCTCCTCGAGAAGCAGGCCGTCGCCGTCAAGCAGGCCTACGACTGCCTCACCCACGGCCTCACCACCGTCTGCGAGATCGGCCGCTTTGGTATCCAGATTCGCGACTGCATCGACAAGGGCGTCTTTAAGGGTCCGCGCGTTCTGGCCACCGGCCTCGGCTTCTGCCGTGTTGCCGGTCACGGTGACTCCCACCACTGCACCCAGGAGCTCAACAAGGAATCCCATCCCTGGGGCGACCAGGTCGACGGTCCTTGGGATCTGCGCAAGGCCGTCCGTCGTCGCCTGCGCGAGAACCCCGATGCCATCAAGATCTGGGCTACCGGTGGCGGCATCTGGCGCTGGGACTCCGGTCGCGACCAGCACTATTGCTCCGAGGAGATCCAGGCCGTGGTCGAAGAGGCCAAGATGGTCGGTATCCCCGTGTGGAGCCACTGCTACAACAACCACGCCGCCGCCTACGATTCCGTTCGCTTTGGCTGCGAGCAGCTGATTCACGGCTTCGATATCGATGAGCGCACCATGGACCTCATGGCCGAGCAGGGCACCTTCTTCACCCCGACGATCGCCTTCCTGCCCACCTGGTACGCCACCTATCCTCCCGTCTACGTCCCCGAGCTGCACGACAAGTACGAGGGTACCCTGGTCGAGAAGGAGCTGCAGCGCAACTATGACTGCCTGCGCGAGGCCAAGAAGCGCGGCGTCGTCATGACGATCGGCTCCGACTCCTTCTCCTTCGTCACCCCGTACGGCACCTGCTCCATCGAGGAGATGTACGAGTTCGTCGACAAGATCGGCTTCACCCCGGTCGAGACCATCACCTGCGCCACCCTCAACGGTGCCAAGATGTGCCACATCGAGGACGAGACCGGTTCCATCGAGGCCGGCAAGTG
This sequence comes from Collinsella sp. LCP19S3_B7, assembly GCF_052121795.1. NCBI lineage: Bacteria > Bacillati > Actinomycetota > Coriobacteriia > Coriobacteriales > Coriobacteriaceae > Collinsella > Collinsella sp. LCP19S3_B7. The sequence continues at coordinate 8,999 of NZ_JBQKDO010000024.1, read as the reverse complement.
CGCCGACCTGCTGGTCGTCAACGGTGATGTCGCCGCCGACATCCACGTGCTCAACACCGACAACATGGACGTCATCATGAAGGACGGCTGGATTGTCGAGGCCGGCACCTTCGGCGAGCCAAACAAGTACAGCGCCTAAGCTACCGTTTGTCGATGGCTGGATGTAAAACACAGTTTTTGATTGCATAATGCAATGGAGAGGGTCGCTTGCGGCCCTCTTTATTGCTATCGGTACTACGGACAAGAGGGGATGACGGTGGATTTAAACAGGCTGAATCTGGGCAAGAGTTACAACTCTACCAAGGTCTTTCGTACGGCCCAGCATGTGGTTCAGGCCATCCTACTCGGTGTTGTCGTTCCGGCGCTTATCTTGCTGCTTATCTGGGATTTAACCGATAATCCCAATCCCGTTCCAGGCGTTGTCGTTATTGCCGGCCTGGTCATGCTGTGCTTCTTCTTCTCGTATGTCTTTGTGGTCCCCGATGACCTCACATCGAGCGCAACCGACCGCACGCTCGCCATCGCATCAAAAATATTTGCCTACACGTCGCGCGGCCTAACGCCCGAAGCGGCCCTGGGTGCCTCTAAAATTATCCTGTCCGAGACCATCGCTTCTGCCATCTGCTTTACTGACGGCAGGCAGGTGCTGGCAAGCTGGGGCGAGGACTCGGCAAAGTGCCCTGCCGGAACCCCGGTAGTGCTCAAGACCACGCTCAACGTGATTGAGACGGGCGAACAGAGCGTGTTTTCGCGTGATGCCTCCAATGAGACGGGCGGCTATTTTCCCCGTCTGCGTGCCGGTATTGTCGCGCCGCTTAGCGTGCGCGGTCATTGCGTGGGCACACTCGAGCTGTATTACCCACGCCTGAGCAGCATCGATATGCGACAGACGGCGCTTGCCTCGGGTTTCGCCGATCTCATTTCCACGCAGCTCGCCAGCTTTGAGCTCGAGCGCCAAGATGAGCTCACGGCCCGCGTTGAGCTCCGCGCTCTGCAGTCGCAGGTCGATCCGCATTTTCTATTCAATACCATTAGCACGATCGTTTCGCTCGTTCGAACCGAGCCCGACAAGGCGCGATCGCTGCTGATCGACTTTTCCAACTACTATCGTCAGACGCTTTCTGACTCCGATACGCTCACCACGCTCGAGCACGAGGTGGAACAGGGCACCCGTTATATCAATCTTATGCAGGCCCGGTATGGCGACGGCCGTCTGCGCGTTTCGGTCGACATCGACTTTGAGGTGCGCGACAGCCTGGTGCCGCCGTTTATCTTGCAGCCGCTGCTCGAAAACTGCATCAAGCATGCGCAGCGCGAGACCGAGCCGCTTTCCATTCGTGTTAGGGCTTTTGAGACCGATGACGGCTTGGAGATCATCGTCGAAGATGACGGCATCGGTATGAGCGAAGAAGTCTGCGCGCATCTGTTTGAGCAGCATCGCCGAGAGGAGCCCGAAAGCATTACCGCCGACGGCTCCGTCAAGCGAGGCTGCGGCCTGGCGCTCTTCAACGTGCTTCAGCGCATCCATTTCTTTTACGGAGAAGATTCTGGCATGCGCGTGAAGTCCCAGGAGGGCGTGGGAACGCAGGTCATCGTTGAGTTGAACGGCGAGCCGCATGAGCCGGCGCCGCTAACGGTGTAGCACGCGGTTGGATTGAGAGAAAAAAGAGGGGAAGCGCATATGTCCGAAGGCTGGAATATCTTGGTGGTTGATGACGAGCCCCCAATTAGGGCTGAGCTACGCTATCTGTTGGAAAAGGATGCGCGTGTGGGCCAGATTGCCGAGGCGGGCAATGTCACCGAAGCCGTGGAATCGATTCTGTCGAACAAGCCCGACGTGCTGTTTTTAGACATTACCATGCCCGGTCGCTCGGGAATTGAGCTTGCCGAGACGCTTCAGAACCTAAAGACACCGCCGGTCGTGGTGTTTGTGACGGCATTTGCCGAGTATGCGGCCGATGCCTATAACCTCGATGCCGTCGATTACATCGTAAAGCCGGTCGAGGATGCTCGCCTGTCAAAGGCGCTCGATAAGATCGAGACCGCCCTGGGCGCTCGCCGTGTCGTCCATGCTCCGCGCCAGCCTTTGCGCCTGACGGTGGATCGTGGGGGTAAAAAGGTGTTCATTCCCGTGGCGGATGTCTGCTACTTTGAGGCGCGCGCCGATTTTTGCAACGCCGTCTGCGCCGAGGGAACATATCTGATCAATGAGTCGATTTCATCGCTCGAGCGGCGCCTGGCCTCCGAGGGCTTTATCCGTGTCCACCGCAGCTATCTGGTCAACTTGGAAGACGTGCACAATGTCGAGATCGGTTCTACGGGTCTTATGGAACTCAGGCTCGATCGCGTAACCTCGACGGTGCCCGTGTCCCGTCGTCGCGCTGCCGAGGTTAAGGCGCGCCTGGGGCTTGTGTAGACGGTCCGCATGCCATCGTTTGCCGACGCGGGTTTGGCATGGCCGCGCGGTGGGCATAATGGGTGACATCGAATGAAATCGAAAGGATCATTATGCCTGCGCTTATTACGCATCATCTGTTTGGCGAGGAAAGCATCGATCGTCTGCCGCAGGGCGTCATTACGTCCGACGAGGAACGCATTGCCTTTATCCTGGGCAACCAGGGTCCCGACCCGTTTTTCTTCCACATCCTGACGCCGCGCGTTTCCGACTGCACGCTGCTGGCGCAGGCCATGCATCGCTCGCGCATGTCGCGCCAGTTCTCGTGCCTGCGCGACGGCGTGTCCCATCTGCTCCCGCGCGATGCCAACTTGGGCCGCGCCTTTGCGCTGGGCCTGCTGTCGCACTACGTGCTCGACCGTAATGCCCACCCCTTTGTCTACGAGCAGCAGTTTGGCATTGTCGAGTCCGATCCCGAGCTGGAGGATTCGGGCAGCCAGGTCCATGCGGTGATCGAAAGTGACCTGGACGTGCTGATACTGCAGCTCAAGCGCGACGGGGCCACGGTCGAGGACTATCCGCCGGCGGGCGAGATCGTCACCACCGACCGCATCAATCGCGTGGCCGGCGTGCTGATGAGCTATGTTGCCGGGCGTGTGTACGGTATCGATATCCCAGCGGGGGAGTACGGTGCCGCCGTTGCCGACATGCAGCTGCTCTATCGCGCCATTGAACCGGCGGGCTCGGTCAAGACGCGTGCAATTGCCCTGGTCGAGGGCCTAGTACACGACTACTCCCTGCTCGATGGCCTTGCTCACCGCGTGACGACCGAGCCGCCCGAGCGCACCGGCAATCTGGGCCATCTGACGTGGAAGAATCCCTTTACCGATGAGGTCTCGAACGAGAGCTTCCCCGAGGTCTTTGACCGCGCGCTGGTCGATTACGAGTGCACGGTCACCCGCTTTATCGAGACCGGCGATATGGAGGCCGTGACCAACCACGTCAATTACAGCGGTCGCGTGCTCGGCGCTGACGAAGAGTTCGACCGCGAGGAGTAGGGTTCGTGCGTGTCCCTTTGCCGAATCCTTACCGGTGCCTCTGTGCAATTGGGGTACGATGAACTGACTGCATATCGGGCGAATACGAAGGGTCCCTGTCCATGAAATACACCAAGCTCGAGCGTAACTGGGTTATGTACGATGTGGGCAATTCGGCCCTCGTGTTGCTCAACACTTCGGTGGTGCCCATCTACTTTAACGCCATCAATACCGGTGCTTCCTCGGCCGACCTGGTGGTCGCTTGGGGTAGCGCGCAGACGATTGCCTCGCTGGTCATTGCCATGCTCATGCCCATTCTGGGCGCACTTGCCGATTACGCCGGCAACAAGATCAAGTTTTTCTTGGGCTTCTTCCTCACGGGCTTGGTGCTTTGCCTGGCGCAGGCTATCCCAATGTCTGCCATGGCATTTTTGGCCGTGTACGTGCTGTGCACCATCGGCCTTAACTCTTCTATGACGTTCTATGACGCCATGCTGCCCGACATTACCACTGACGAGCGCATGGACGCCGTGTCCAGCTCGGGCTATGCCTGGGGCTACATCGGTTCCACTGTGCCGTTTATCATCTGCCTGGCGCTTATCATGGGTGGTCCCGCTCTTGGCGTCCCCACCATGCTGGCAACGCGTCTGTCGTTTGTCATCACTGGTGCCTGGTGGCTCATCTTTACCCTGCCGCTCATTCGCACCTATAAGCAAAAGTACGGTCGCGAGCGCGGTCCCGAGGACACCATCGGCCACATCGTGGGCGGCGTGTTCTCCGAGGTCGTACACACCATGCGCGAGATCGCCCACAACAAGACCGTGCTGGTCTACATGATCGCGTTCTTCTTCTACATCGACGGTGTGCACACGGTCATTTCCATGGCAACCAGCTACGGTTCGGCTCTGGGCATCGACTCGACCCAGCTGGTACTGGCCCTGCTCGTTACACAGTTCGTGGCCTTTCCGTCCGCCATCATCTACGGCAAGCTCGCCGGACGCGTGGGCACGCTCAACATGATCCTGGTGGCGGTCGCCGCCTACATGGGCATTGTGCTGTTCGCCGCGTTTTTCCTCAAGACCGCCTTTGAATTCTGGGTGCTTGCCATTATGGTCGGCCTGTTCCAGGGTGGCGTGCAGGCACTCAGCCGTAGCTACTTTGGCCGCATCATCCCCAAGGAAAAGTCCAACGAGTACTACGGCTTCTTTGACATCTTTGGGCGCTATGCAAGCGTTATGGGCACCTTTCTGGTGTCGGTCGTCACCTCGCTGACCGGCAACCCGTCGCTGGGCGTTCTTTCCATTGCTGTGCTGCTGGTCGTTGGCTTTATGCTGCTGGCCCGCCTGTCTCGCATGACTCGAGCGGCAGAGCATGCCGCATAGGAGCGAGCGGCTATTGTGCCTGTCTGCGGTACTCTTTTGGGGTTATCCGCAATAAACATTGCGACTTGCGAGCAATGATTTGCCCAAGTGGGTATGATGGAATCAGCTAGGTCGCGGGGCGTCGCCTGTGTTTGGCGGCGCCTCGTTTTTGTGTTGCAGGGAGGGAAGGCATGAACGCCACGGTTGTGATTCCAACATATTGGGCGGGCGATGATGCCCATGCAAACGCTCCCGGTGTCTATGACCACTCGACGAATCTCAACGCCGCCAATCCCGAGCTCGATCACTGTCTTGCTTCGCTCGAGCAGGTACGCGATATTCCGCGAATCATCCTTTTGGTGGTCTGTCCCATCTCGGCCACGGCGGATGTGTCGAAGCGTGTACGCGAAATCGTCGACGCGCACCCTACGCTCAAAGTTACCGTAGTCACCAATACCCAGGCATCGCGTATCGCCGACCGCGTAGCGCAGATTGCGCCCAAGGGTTCGGGAGAATGCGTGAGCCTGCGCGGCTATGGCGCCATCCGCAATATGGGACTTGCCTGTGCCGCCGTGCTGGGTCACGATGCCGTCATCTTTTTGGATGACGACGAGACTGTCATCGATGCCGACTTTATGAAACGCGCGACTTACGCGTTGGGGCAGCAGACGCGTCAGGGCCTGCCAATCTTGGTTAAGAGCGGCTACTTTTACGATCGAGACGGATCGCCGCTGGCCCCCACGGACAAGGTGGGCATCTGCCACCGTTGGTGGACCAAGCGTATTGAGTTCAATCGCTGGATGAAAAAGGCGCTCTCGGGCACCCGTATTTCGCGTTCAAACTATGTGTGCGGCGGCCTTATGGCCCTCCATGCCCGCGCCTTTACCCGCGTGGCATTTGACCCGTTTATCACTCGTGGCGAGGACCTGGACTACCTCTTTAATATGCGCATGTTTGGCTACGACGTATGGTTTGATAACGAGTGGACCGTGCGCCATCTGCCGCCCGAGTCCGAGAAACGCTCGCCGCGCTTTATGCAGGACGTGTACCGTTGGTACTACGAACGTGCCAAGCTAACGTTTGCCGCGCACCAGAAAGAGCTCGTTCCCGTTACAGCCGCGTCTCTCATGCCCTATCCGGGCCCGTGGATTTCGCGCGAGCTTGACGATCGCGTGCGTAAGACTGCCATGGTCCGCAGCATGTTTACCCGCGAGCACGAGGGATACCTACGCATTTGGCGCCACGGTATTGACGAGGCCAGGACCTACGCACGCCAAAACGCCGCAAGCTACCTGCGTTTCCAGAGCTTCTGGCCCAAGATTATGGATGGGCTCTGGCGTGACGCCCAGCTGACCAGCATCCTGGAGGGGACTGAATGATCGACCGCCGCGCCCAGCGCGATAGTTCAATGTCAATCTTTCGCATCATTGCCGTATCCTGCGCCATTTGTGTGCTGGTGTACTTTGTTTTTGCCCTGGCGACTGGAATCGAGCCAATCGCGACCGTGGTCGCCTGTGCGCTGCTATGCATCTTCCTGTGTATCTTTATCTTTTTGACGCTCAATCCCGATTCGGTTCGCTCGCAGTACACCGAGGAGACGCTCTCGGTGGCCTCGGCCATGCTCGAGGACATTAAAGGCGGTCTGACGCAGGAGTCAGCACGTCTGGTGTGCCAGCGCATTTTGCCCGAGACACGCGCCATGACAGTTGCCGTTACCGACGAGAGCAACGTACTGGCCTGCGCGGGCGAGTTTGAGGAAAAGCTGCTGCCCAATTCTCCCATTCATACGCTCGCCACGCGCTACGTCATCGAACACGGTATCGTCCAGTCGTTCAACCGCGTGGTGGACGTGGTGGGTTCGGATGGCTCACACAACCAGGTCCCCGCTGGCATCATCGCACCCATCAAGGTGGGCGACCGCACCGTCGGCACGCTCAAGTTCTATTACAAGACCCCGCGTGCCGTCGACCGTACCCAGTATGCGCTCGCCTCGGGTTTTGCCGAAATCCTGTCCACGCAGCTCGCCATTCACGAGCTCGAGGTGCAAAAGGAGCTCACGGCCCGTGCCGAGGTGCGTGCCCTGCAGGCGCAGATTAACCCGCACTTCCTGTTCAACACGCTCAACACCATCGCATCGTTTACGCGTACCGACCCGCTGCGCGCCCGCGAGCTGCTGCGCGAGTTCTCCTCGTTCTATCGCGCAACGCTCGACAATTCGGGTTCGCTCATTCCCGTGTCGCGCGAGGTCGCACAGACCAAGCGCTACCTGACGTTTGAGAAGGCGCGCTTTGGCGAGGATCGCGTGCTGGCGACCTTTGACGTGTCCGAGGACGTCGAGGACACGCTGGTTCCGGCATTTGTGATCCAACCGATTGTCGAGAACGCCGTGCGTCACGGCATGGGTGATGCCAGTGCGCTGAAGATTGACGTGACGGTGCGCAGGGATGGTGACGATGCGATTTTGATTTCGGTGGCCGATGACGGTGTGGGCATGGACGAGGGCATCGCTGCCAGACTGTTTGACGAGCGCTCTGCCCGCCCCGACGCCAGCTCCCCGCAGGGTGGCGGCGCCGGCGTTGCCATGCACAATATTTCGGAGCGCATTCATCGCTTTTATGGGCCGCACTCCTATACGCGCGTCGAATCGGCGCCGGGTAAGGGCGCTAAAGTGCTCCTACATCTCGATTTGTCGGAGAGCATCTTCGACATTCAAGAGTAGAATAATTGGTCACGGGCTTAACGCCGGTTGGCGTATGCCCGACGTAGTTAGTTGACGAAAGGTTTTATCCCCATGCTGCGTGCGATGATTGTGGATGATGAGGCCCCGGCCCGTTCGGAACTTCGCTTCTTGCTCGAGCAGACGGGCAAGATCGGCACGATCACAGAAGCGTCGAGCGTTCGCTCCGCCATCGAGATGCTTATGGAGAGTCGCGTTGATGTCGTGTTCCTCGATATTTCGATGCCTGGCGCTTCGGGTCTGCAACTTGCCGAGGCGCTGCATAAGCTTAAGAATCCGCCGGCGATCGTGTTTGTGACCGCGTACAGCGATCATGCGGTTGAGGCGTTTGATGTGGATGCCGTCGACTATCTGATGAAGCCGGTAGAGGAAGCCCGCCTGGATCGTGCAATCGAGAAGGTCATGCAGCGCACGAAGCCCGTTGCGGACAGCAAGGTGACCATCGAGCGCATCCCGGTGGAGAAGGGCGGCCGCAAGGTGCTCATCCCCGTGGACGACATTCGCTTCATTATGGCCAAGGACGATTACTCCTGTATCTATACCGTCGACGACCGTTTTTTGTCGACGACCTCGCTGGCACAGTTCGAGGCCAAGCTCTGTGATTTTGGCTTCTTCCGCGTTCACCGCCGCTATATCGTTAACCTGGCGTGTGTTACCGACGTCGAGACGGTTCCCTCGGGCGCTATCCAGCTGGGCATTACGGGCGTCGACGAACGCGTACCGGTTTCGCGCCGTCGCGTCGTACCGCTCAAGAAGGCCCTGAACCTCTAGCACACCGGCCCCGCAGCCCTGTAGACCAAAATCGTCTGCGGAGCCGCGGGGCTTTTTGTATGAATGCACCAAATCGTTTTGCGGAAGGGATCCCATGAACAGTGCAAGCGCCAAGCGTATCGACATCATCTCGGACACCCACGGTTATCTGTCGCCCGCGCTTTTAGATGAGTTGAGCGGCGCGGACCTGATTATCCATGCCGGCGATCTTACGTCGGAGATGGACTACGAACATCTGCGAACCATTGCCCCCGTGCGAGCGGTTCTGGGCAATAACGACTACTACCGTGATTACGGGCCCGACGTGGATCGATTGGCCCTCTTCACCTACGAAGGACTCAAATTCGCCGTAGCCCACTACCGCGAAGACCTCCCGGTGGGATCCGTGGACGTAGCCATCAACGGTCACACTCACGTAACCAAAGAAACTCAAGTAGGCCGCTGCTTGGTCCTCAACCCCGGCAGTGCTAGCTACCCCAGAGGCACCCGAGGCCCCACCATGGCCAGAATGCTCGTCAAGGACGGCAAGGTCTTAAGCGTCAAGTTTATTGACTTAGATTAACCGCAACAAAAACGGGGGATGCACAATGAACTGCACCCCAAAACTTGGACGGCTTAAATAAGAACTACGCCGCAAGGGGCTGGTTCCGGAACTCCTCCGGGGTCAGCCCCTTCAGTTTAACCTGCCTTCGCCTCGT
>NZ_JBQKDO010000023.1:0-17939 GCF_052121795.1 Collinsella sp. LCP19S3_B7 | reverse complement strand
AGGCAAAGCCAAAGAGAGAAAGAGGCACGCCTTTGCCAAACCTGAAACCTTTCCTTGCCACGTGTGAAAAGAACCGCTGCCTCAATTGAAAGCCCGAGCTTGACACAAACAGGGGACGGCCTCCACCGAGTACGTGTCGAGCCCCCTGCCGCGGTAGCTCGGGCCCCGCATCACGAACACCGACGCCTTGTCGAGCAGCCTGTCGAGGGCGGCGTGTTGGCGCCACCAGCGTAGTGGCGGCGGGGAGGCACGGTGGCCATTATTCGGTGACCGGGATTGGTCAAAATCGGTTGACTATTAGCGGCTAAAATCGCCCGGCGCTAACAACGACGCCCACCATCGCATGCTAGTTACAAGAAGCGGATGCACTAGTATTCTTTCAATCGACTTGCAAACCCCTTCAAGCGTCCAACGCAATGGCGTGCTTTCAGACGCAACGCCTCCTTGCGTCCGCATTATTGCTTTGTTAGACTCTACGGAAGAATTCAGCGCAGGCCCATATGCCAAGCCAGCGCCCCGGAAAGGAAAAGGATTCGTGAAGCTGTAGACGATACATATCGACGCCAATTTGCAAATTGCCATCTATCCAAGAATAAATCTGGCTGCACATTTGTCGTATCGTCTTTTCACTGATCCTCGTATATCCTAAACACTACCTTTGCGAGCATTGCCGTCGACTCATTTTCTTTCAGCTTGACTCGAGTCGACGGGCGTTCACGTTGGTCGGAACGAGCCAATCAGAGCATATGCGGCAAAACGCGGCCTCCCATGCCGAGGAGGCACAATGTCAAGAACCAATTTGAACAGCTCCACCACCCTCGTTCTTTCCCATATTACTTATGCATATCCTGGCAGCGCAATGCCCGCACTCGACAACGTGTCGGCGACATTTGCCCCCGGCTGGCACGGCATCGTCGGAGACAACGGGTGCGGGAAATCAACTTTCGTCCGCATTGCGTGCGGACTTCTGATTCCAGATCGCGGCGTCGTTTCACCGCGTCTCGTCTCCGCATATTGCGCGCAAGAAGCCGGAGTCGAACCGCCCATGCTCTTCGATTTTGCGTGCGACTTCGCCCCGGCGACCACGCACCTCAGAAGGATGCTCCGCATCACCGATGATATGCTCTGGCGTTTTTCCGAGCTCTCCGGTGGCGAGCAGAAGAAAATTCAAATAGCCGTCGCGCTTTGGCAGAATCCCGATCTTCTGGCAATGGATGAACCGACTAACCATGTGGACGCAGAATGCAGAAGGCAGATTTGCAAAGCACTCGCCGAGTACAAGGGTATTGGCCTCCTCGTCTCGCACGACCGTGCGTTGCTCGACTCCTTGGCAAATGACTGCCTGTGCTTTGAGTCGGGGCACGTCACCATGCGCCCCGGCAACTACTCCCAAGCTCGCTCGCAGGCGAATCTGGAGCGCGAAAGCGCGGCGCGGGCCAAATCGATTGCGCGATCCGAAGAAAAGCGCATGAAGGCTGAGTATATCAGGCGCGTTGAAAACGCCTCACGGTCCGCATCCAAGAGAAGCGCCCGTCATGTCGATCCGAAGGATCACGACGCGAAAGCACGAATCAAACTCGCCATTCTCACTGGCAGAGACGGCGTTGCGGGCAAGCTCGCTTCGCGCATGGACTCCCGAATCCAGCGCGCGCAAGCCGCCGTCGACGCCCACCATGTCGAAAAGCGCTACGAAAGCACCTTGTGGATGGAAGCGCAACCCAGCCCGCGCAAAACACTGATTCACGTCAGCTCAGATCGCATACCGTGCGGCCCGAGGCAATCTTTGCGGGTTCCCGAGATTTATCTGGGAAATACCGATCATCTGGGCATAAGCGGCCCCAACGGAGCGGGGAAAACAACACTGGTCAAGCATATCCTGGAGATATTGGAAGGCCGCAAGGCCACGGGATTGGACATTCGCACGCTGTATATCCCTCAGGAAGTCGACGATTCATCCTCAATTGAATTCCTCTCGGAAATCAAGGACCTGCCCCAAGCCGAACGTGGAGCCCTGCTTTCGATCGTTGCGCAACTCAATTCGGATCCCGAACGAATATTGTCCGGCGAGAACATCAGCCCGGGGGAGCTGCGGAAGCTCATGCTCGCCCGCGGTATACTAGATGCCCCCGAAATCATCGTCATGGACGAACCCACGAATCACCTGGACCTGCACTCGGTGGAGGCACTCGAGCGAGCGCTTTCCGCCTTTCCCGGCGCGCTTGTTTTGGTGAGCCATGACGAGCAGTTCCTCTCGGCCTCATGCCCCCTCCGCTTGGATTTGGCCCCAGAAGAGGAGCACACTATTGGTCAGCCCCTCCTCTAGCGCTCAGGCATGTCTTCTGCAAGCCGCCTTCTTCTGATATCCCCTCCCCCGTTTTGCAAGCAACTCAGCGCAAATGGCCCATCCCCCTCAGCCTGAAGGCTCAGCGACACCAACGATACCGACGATTCAATATCTGGATGTCCATATTTGCCCCATCTGGGTGATTATTAAATTGTGTTTGTTCCGTGATTGAATACTTTGTCATCATTACGCCCCACTTCTTCTCATCAGAGGACGTCGAGAACGACAGGTCCTTGCGAAATAATCCCAGCTCAGAAGCTTATGGCATGATGTGCTCACCGAGTGCTCGATGACGGTTGACGAATCGTCGGTAATATCCAATTTTAGGAAAGAGGTGTGTATGACCCGACCGAAGATCATGCGCGGACCGTTTGAATGCGGCTCCATCTCAACAACCAGTACGGCAATGTCGTCTATAAAGGAGTCTTCGGCGAGCATGCCGACTTGTTCTGAACGAGCTGTTCGACATGCCCTGAAGGCCGAAGAGATGTTCTCTCGCGTCATGTATCGCCAGATTCTTTGTGCCCACACGAAGCTCCATGGGGCAATGTTTGGGGACGATGATCTTCATGCCGCAACAAGAAATGTCGAGGAGATCTTGCGCAACGTCCTGCGCCTCTATCTCGATGTCCACGGCGAGCCGCAACGCGGAGTCAGCAAATAATTGGATTGAGAGGAGTTCGAGTATGAGGAAATTGAATCAGTTTATGAAGTTCGATTGGGAAGCTTTTGCGAAAGGCAAGCGTTTCCTTTGTGTCGGAGGTGGTAAATGGGTTGATTAAAACACCAAAGAGCATCGCGGCACCAAGATCGACGTGGTGATCACAACCGATAACACGCAGTATCACCAAAACGAAGGCGAGGTGGTCAGCAATCGTTTCGAGAAGCTTTCCATCAAGGTTTCGAACGATATCGAGATTCCCGTCAATCAGCACGTCATTCCCACCGGCGTGGTCGCAAAGGTTTACGGTGATTATCGCAACCAGTTGTCCATCACGGCGGACGGCATTACCGTCATCCCCGCGAAGGGCTAGGTGATTGTGGTGCGTTACTCCAGTGGCGCACCGGCGATCGTGTATTCGACCCCCAGCGCAAAGCTTTGTGTGCTGGGGGTCGCTTTATTTGCGGTCGCCGCGTGCGTTTATTGCATCGGGCTATTCGTGAACACCATTCTTGCGCCCATCGCCATAGAGCCCAGTACGGTGATGGCGTTTGGCGGCAACCTTACCTCCGCAGCGGCCACTCTTAGCCTCGCTGGGACCATGTTGTTTGCGGGAGGGATCACACATTACGTCATGCTATCTGAATCAACACGGTTGCATGCACGCATTAGGAAGGGGCTCTTTGATCCACGTTACGGGAATCCTCTACACCTGCGAGAAGGCGAGCTTCTTCCCGACATCTCTTGCAAAGAGACGGCTCCTGGACAGTTCGAGCTCGCCATCTCAACCTCATCCTCAACGGCAGAAGAAATATCGAAGATGGGACCTAGCATTAGCTCCCGACTTCGCGGAAGGTTCTCCCGCTACGCCGTCGTACTTGCCGAAGCAGACGTCGCATGCAATCAAGTGACCTTCTTCCTTGAAGATGTGACGTTGCATCGAGAGATCAAGGCATCGCGTGTCGAGGATTTGTGCCCGGCGAACGCCTACGAATTCCGCGTTCAAAACGGCACGAGCATCGACCTCCGCACCTCCGGTTCCATGCTCATCGCTGGAAAGACCACGGGCGTGATCGCCCTCTTGCTCCAAGCCCTGTTGGCTGGTCCTGACGGACACGGATCGCAAGTCCTCATCATAGACCCCAAGCAGGCCGAGCCCTCCCGACTTCCTCGCGTGGTTTCACTGAATGCTGACAGGGACGCTCGCGCAATCCTGTCTGCGTTATCACGGTTCGCCGACAGCATCAAAGAGCGACAGAGCTTCCTCAACGACAGGTCGACAGAGACGGGAGACGCCGTGCACTGGTGGGATGCGAGGCTTCACGTTTCGCTTCTCTTCATGGATGAGTACGTGGCACTCCGCACGCTGTTTCCCAAGCGCGCGAGCAAGGAGGACCCCGATTACTGCCTCGCGACGTTTGATGGGCTGGTGAAGCGCATCGTAACGATGGGGGCGAGCGCGGGCTGCTACGCCATCATCTCGATCGCCGAGGCGTCTGTTGAGGAGGGGGGCTTGCCGTCGATGCTGCGCTCGGCGTGCAGCACCCGCGTCCTCTTCAAGCCGACGCTTCCCGAGGCGCGGCTCATATGGGGCGCGGAACGCCTGCTCGACCTCGGTGCACCTCGCACCTTCTCCCCGGGCGACGCTTGGTTCAGCAGTACGGACGGGGCGCACGACCGCATCGGCTTTGTGCATTTTCCGATCATGGACTTCCCCGTGTACCGCGAGCTTGGGCGGCTCCTTGACCTGTACTTCAGAGAATAACCACCGCGGGGTCCGCTTCGCGCAGCAAAAGCGGACCCCGTCGATTGTTCCATTACTTGAAATTCTGCTCATTTATGCGCCTTGGGGAGCTTGTTATCCCAAGGCGCACCCTCGGGCGCGTTCCAAAATCGTCCCGAAATAGCTCATTTACGAGAAAGGACTCGGAACCATGACCAATTCTCTGCCCATGAAGACCCGCGCGATGATGTACGAGCAGCAGCTCGATCACCTGCCCCGTCTTGTGGACGAAATGTACCGAAGAATCGAAACACTCGCCCCGAAGCGCTATGCGGGCATCGTGCACGACAGCGACACGACGGACGCGGGACGTCCGGCAGCCGCGCATCTTCACGTGATGATGGAGTTCCAGAATCCGCGCTCGCTCAATAGCATCGCGAAGCTCCTTGGAGATAAACCTGAGCGCATCGAGGCTTGGAAGGCAGGTGTGGAAAACGGTTTTTCCTACCTGTGCCACAGAACGGATGGCGCACGATCCAAGCATCAGTACGACCCCAAAATCGTGCGCTCCAATTTCGATTACCCAGCGCTACTTGCTTCTATTGAGTCGCGCGTTGCTCGAACGAGGTCCCATAGCAGCATCAAAGTCCTTCTCGATGACCTTCTCGAAGGTCGTATCGACAAGGAGTCCTTGATCTCTCAGCTCTCCGGATCCGAATATGCCCGGACATAGCGTCAGATCGAAGACGTTTATGCACGCCGCCTTCAGGTTCAGGCCCGGAAATGGCGGGGGTTGATGCTCAAGGGCGAAAGAAGGGTGGAATCAGTTTGGATCTTCGGGCCTGCTGGAACGGGGAAGTCCACCCTCGCAAAGCTCTATGCGAAGCGGAAGGGCGAACCGTTCTTCGTCTCTGGATCTACGAGAGACATCTTTCAGGGGTATGAGGGCAAGCACACGGTGATTCTTGACGAACTTCGTCCCTCATCCATCCCCTACGCCGACCTGCTTCGCATCACGGATCCCTATGCGATGGAGCATGAGGTGATGGCACCGTCCCGATATTCCGACAAAGCGATAGCCGCCGATCTCGTAATCGTCACGACGCCCTACAGCCCCTTGGAATTCTATGGAGAACAGATGCGCCGATCCGCGACTTATCGTCCGCAAAACGATGTCGACGGATTTGGTCAACTTGAGAGGTGCCTCTCCGTCGTTGCGGAGATGCAGACGAGGGAGATCTGTCTCTCTGAGTTTAGGCACGATCTCGACGGATACTGGCCGGTCGAAGGTTCCTCTCGTACAAACCCATATTCGAGTTATGCGCGAGGACTCGCCCCCTCGTCCTGCGCCAACGCTCTTTATAAAGAGCTTCTCGACACCGTTTCGCACTTGACAGCTTAACCAATCGGGCCCCGTGCGATAATCTTGAAATATCGCATCGGGGCTCTTTTCTGAACAGGAAGGAGCCTGCTAGTGACTGTGAGAAAAGACAGCAAAGGGCGAATCCTCAGACGCGGGGAAAGCCAGAGAAAAAACGGCCGTTACTGCTTCAAGTATGTGGATGCAAGAGGTAAAACGCGGAGCGTCTACTCGTGGACCTTGACAACTCATGATCTAACTCCGAAGGGGAAGAAAGCCAGTCCGTGCTTGCGCGCGTTGGAGCATGAGATCCAGCGCGATCTGCTTGATAAGGTCGCGCCGAACAATATGACAGTCTACGAACTCGCATCTCGTTACACTGAAACAAAGACTGCCGTGAAACAATCCACTCGAGCCGCCTACAAGACAATCCTCAATTTTCTTGCTACAGATGAATTCGGCTCGCGACGAATATGCGGTGTCACCTCCCTTGATGCCAAGGAATGGCTCATCAACCTGCAAAAAATCCACGGCAAGCGCTATAGCACAATCCATAGCATCCGTGGTGTTCTGAGACCGGCGTTTCAACTGGCAGAGGAGAACAGCCTGATTCGCCGAAATCCCTTCTATTTCGAGCTCGCAACGATACTGACAAACGACATGGTTACACGCAAGGCCTTGGCCACTAACCAAGAACGCAGATTTCTTGCTTTCGTGGAGGGCGATGAACACTTTCACCGCTATCGTGACGCCATCTACATCCTTCTAAATACGGGCCTGCGCATTTCTGAATTCTGCGGTCTTACCGTCGAAGACCTTGATTTCAAAAACGGAAGCATTCGGGTAAACAAGCAACTTCAGCGGACCAGCAACATGCGATACTACATCGAACGTCCCAAGACGGAGAGCGGGATCCGCTATGTTCCCATGACTCAAGCCGTGACAGAGTGTTTCAGGAGTATCCTTGCGCAACGTCTAAAGCCTTCGAGTGAGCCGGTCGTTGACGGTGTTAGCGGTTTTCTGTTTCTTGATAAAAACGAGATGCCGCGTGTTGCCCTGCACTGGGAGAAGTACTTCCACCACGCGATAGAGAAACATAATCGCATCTACAAGGATGAGCTTCCCAAAATCACACCACATGTCTGCCGACATACCTTCTGCTCGAAGATGGCACGCAGGGGAATGAACCCTGCGAAGCTAAAATGCATCATGGGCCACTCCGACATCAACGTGACTTTTAACACATACACCCATCTTGATTTCGACGACGTCAGAGAGGATATGCTGAAAATTGGATGCAAAGGACGGTCAACATTGTGACAACAAGTCGTAAACCCTCGTTCTTTACGACAATTCTTACGACGCTGGAAAGAAGAATAATCCGCTCATTTATGAATCAATTTGATATTCTGTCCTTGACGAGGGATCAAAAAGCAGTGCGATTATCTGCGAAAACTCTGATATTCGAGAGGTTTTAGCCAATGCGCAAAATCCTATTTGTCTGTCATGGGAACATCTGTCGCTCGACGATGGCTGAGTCGGTGTTTGCCGAGCTGGTGCGCCGTGCTGGGCGCGAGGCGGAGTTCGTCATTGATTCTGCCGCGACCTCGACCGAGGAGATTGGCAACCCTCCGCATCATGGCACCGTCGCCAAGCTGCGCGAGGTCGGGATTCCCGTCGTTGCGCACCGCGCGCGCCAGGTTCGTCGCGCGGAGTATGGTGACTGGGACCACATCGTCTATATGGATGCCGAGAACGCGCGCGGCCTGCGTCGCATCTTCGGCGACGATGCCGACGGCAAGATTTCGCGGCTGCTGGATTGGACCGATCGCCCCGGCGACGTCGCCGATCCCTGGTACACCGGCAACTTCGATGCCACCTACCGCGATGTGCTCGCCGGCTGCACGGCCATGCTCGAGCAACTGTAGGCGCCCGGGCGGCGCGGATGCGTGAGCCACGCCATCGGCATAAAATGAGCGTGGATAATCTCCCGCATACAAATTGAGCGTGGATAATCTCCCACTTTGAACGCAAAACGGCGCTCTAAACGGGAGATTATCCACGCTCATTATCTTGGTGGGAGAAAATCCACGCTCAACTACTCGTCGACGATCTCGGCAAGCCAGACGTTCAGCGTATCGACCTCGGGGCAGCAGAACTTTGCCGTGCCGGGCTCGTTGCCGGGCACAGTTCCGCCATAGCGCAGAATGTCGATATAGGGAAAGCCAACGTGACAGGCCATGGCGCACATCTTGCCGCGATCGCGGTCGAAGTCGAAGACGTCGCCCGGCTTGTGACCATGGTGGCAGCGACACGTCCCCAACTGGTCCACGCAGCTCACGCGGATACGCGGACGCTTGCCACGCGGCGCGCCGAGCGGCTTGTTCTCGCCCGCAGGCCTGATGCCGCCCTCGCCAGCATTACTCATGGTCGATCACATCCAGGCAGGCCTCGATGGGCAGGCCGGCAGACTTGTCCTCTTGGTCGGCATTGCGCTCGATAAGCTCGGCCACCACACGCATGGCATCGGCCGTTGCGTGCTGCAGGCTCCAGCCAGCCATAACGCGACCGACGAGCACCGCCGAGAACGTGTCACCGGTGCCCGGGAAATAGACCGGGATCAGGTCGAAGGGAATCGTGAAGTACTCCCCCGCCACGTGGTCGTAACCGATGACGGCGTTCGTGCCGTCGACCACAGCGCTCGTAATGACCACCGACTTGGCGCCCAGCGCGCGCATGGCGTCCACAAGGGCGTGGGCCTCTTCGGGCGTAATTTGCTCGGCAATAGGCCTATCGGCAAGCAGGCACGCCTCGGTATAGTTGGGCACCGCGTAGTCTGCGCACTCCAGCAGGTGCCGCATAAGGCCAATCGTGGACTCGGGCACGCCCGCATAGAGCTTGCCGTTGTCGCCCATGATGGGGTCGACGAACACCTTGGTGCCCTTTTGCGCGCGGCGGTGGCAAAAGTCTGAGATGATGCGCGTCTCTTCTTCGGTCACGATAAAGCCGGTCGAGATGGCGTCGAACTCAAAGCCGAGTTCTTCCCAGATGGCAAGACTCTGACGCACGTACTCCGTGGTGTCGTGGATGTAGAACTTGGGATAGTTGAGCGTATCGGACACAAGTGCCGTCGGCAGATTGTGGATACGGTAACCCATGTGCGACAGCACCGGCAGCATGGCGGAAAGCGCGACCTTGCCGTAGCCGCACATATCGTTGATCAGCAACAGCTGAGTGTTCTTCATGAGTGTCCCCCTTGGGTCGGGCGCGGCGCAACGGCGCCACAGTGCGACTAAGTGTAGCGCAGGGAGCACGGCAGGCGGGCGCCGGCGCCGTGGAGGCCACATTGTTGCGGAAAGGTTACGGGAAAGAGAAAGCTAGTCGTTGGGGACGTTCTTGTTTGACTAGTCATTTAAGAACGTCCCCAACGACTACTCCCCGATGTTTTGGCAGCGGCAGCGAGCGGGTCGCATTTGAGACAAGGTGACGTGAAACGAAAGGGCGCTGACCTTCTGGTCGCGCCCCTGAAGTTGAACGTCAGATTGTCCAGGTGCGGCCCGCGCAGCGTCGAGCAGTTACGGCGTTTGGCAAAACGCCGTAACTATAAGTTTGGTACCTTGACATTTATTTTTCACGCTCCTAAATTAGTTAGGCACAAAACAATTCATCTACCCAACTAAAGAAAGGAGCGAAGCTTCGATTATGTGTGTTGAACCACTCGCCTATCCGCATGAACCCGGCGGCGACCCCTCACGGCCGGCAGACGAGCCCGAGACCCAGTCCAAGGAGGACCGTCTCGCCAAGAGAATCCTCCATGGGCTGGGGTTTTGCGGCCACTACATGCACTTTCATGGCGGAGGCGTGTCCGGCAAGGCGCCCATCATCTGCCTACTGGCCAAGCAGCCCGGCGGCGAGATGTCGCAGCAGGAACTCGGCATGCACTTCGGCCTCAAGCCGGGGTCGCTTTCCGAGATCCTGTCCAAGCTCGAGCTCAACGGCCTCATTGAGCGCAGCCGTAACCCCAAGGATCGACGGCAACTCACCATTCGCCTAACCGAGATCGGCTGGGAGAAGGCCCGCATCGACCAAGCCTCGCGCATCCGCTTTAGGGAACAGGCCTTTAGCGCGCTCACCCACGACGAGCGTGAACAGCTCGCCGAGATGCTCGAGAAAATCCGCGTAACCTGGGAGGAACTGGATGATTAAAACCCTTATGGGCAGCATCCGCGATTACATGAAGGTCACGATCGCTACGCCGCTGCTGGTGCTTGGCGAGGTAATCTGCCAGATGATGATCCCGTTTATCACCGCCGACATGATCGACGCCATCAAGGACGGCACCGCCGTTACCGAGATGCTGCCCACCGCCGGCCTTCTCGTACTCATCGCACTGACGTCACTCGCCTTTGGCGCCGCCGCGGGCATCACCTGCAGCCATGCCAGCTGCGGCTTTGCCAAGAACCTGCGTCGCGACCTGTTCTACAAGATCCAGACGTTCAGCTTCGCCAACATCGACGAGTTCTCGACCTCCTCGCTCGTCACGCGCCTCACCACCGACATCAACAACGTGCAGCAGGCCTTTATGATGCTCATCCGCATCGCCGTGCGCTCGCCGCTGGTGCTGGTCTTTGCCTTTACCATGGCATACGCCATGGGCGGCAGCGTCGCCATGGTCTACCTGGTCATCATTCCGCTGCTGGGCTTTGGCCTGTTCTTTATCATCTATAAGGTGCGCCCGATCTTTACCCGCGTGTTCCGCAAGTACGACGCGCTCAACGAATCGGTCGAGGAAAACGTCACCGGCATGCGCGTGGTCAAGAGCTACGTGCGCGAAGACTTTGAGAAGGAGAAGTTCGCCACCGCCGCGCGCGACGTCCAGATGGACTTCACCCGCGCCGAGAAGTTGCTCGCCTTCAACAACCCCATGATGAACATCTGCGTCAACGGCGCGTTCGTCGTCATCATCTACCTGGGCTCCAAGCTCATCATCACGAGCCAGGGCACCCTGTTCGATGTGGGCCAGCTCTCCTCCATCTTTACCTACGGCTTCCAGATTCTGATGAGCCTAATGCAGCTGTCGATGATCTTTGTCATGGTGACCATGGCAGATGAGTCGGCGCACCGAATTACCGAGGTGCTGGCCGCCGAGCCCACGATCGCTAACCCGACCGAGCCCGTGCACGAGGTTGCCGACGGCTCCATCGACTTCGATCACGTGAGCTTTAAGTATTCCGAGCATGCCCGCCGCCAGGCGCTCGACGATATCGACCTGCATATTAAGAGCGGCGAGACCATCGGCATTATCGGTGGCACCGGCTCGGCCAAGTCGACGCTCGTGAACCTGATCGCCCGTCTGTACGATGTCACGGAGGGCACCGTGCGCGTCGGCGGCGTGGACGTGCGCGACTACGACCTGGACGCGCTGCGCCACCAGGTAGCCATGGTCCTGCAGAAAAACGTGCTGTTTAGCGGCACCATCGCCGAGAACCTGCGCTGGGGCGACCCGAACGCCACCGACGAGGAAGTCCGCGAGGCCGCACATCTGGCCTGCGCTGACGAGTTTGTCGACGGCTTCCCCAAGGGCTACGACACCTGGATCGAGCAGGGCGGCTCCAACGTTTCCGGCGGCCAGAAGCAGCGCCTGTGCATCGCGCGTGCCCTGCTGCGTCGCCCCAAGATCTTGATCCTGGACGACTCCACGAGCGCCGTCGACACCAAGACCGACGCCAAGATCCGCGAGGGCCTGGCGAGCTACCTGCCCAACACGACCAAGCTCATCATCGCCCAGCGCATCAGCTCCGTTCAGGACGCCGACCGCATCATCGTCATGGAGGGCGGCCGCATCAAGGACATCGGCAACCACGATGAGCTGCTCAAGACGAGCGAGATCTACCGCGAGACCTTTACCTCGCAAAATAAGATGAGTGCCGAAGGCGAGGACGCCGGCGACGTTTCCGGCGATACGACCACGGCGGCAGACAACACCGACACGACCGCACCGCAAGCTCAGACCCAGGAAGGAGGCGAGGCACATGAGTAAGGCCGCTACCGCCGAGCGCGCGCGCAACCGCAAGGGCGGCACCATGACGCGCCTGATCAAGATGCTCTTTGGCTTCTACCCGGTGCTTTTGCCCCTCGTCGTCGCCGGCGTTGTGCTCTGCGCCATCATCAACTCCATCGGCGCGACGTTTCTCCAGAGCGCGCTGCAGGTCATTAGCGAATCGTGGCAGTCGGGCGACTGGACGGCCGCGCAGCCCAAGATTCTGAAGCTCGTGACCACCCTCGGCTGCATCTACGCCGTGGGCGTCGCCTCCTCGCTCTTCTGGAACCGCGCCATGGCCGTCATCACGCAGGGCTCGCTCGAGAAGCTGCGCGAAAAGATGTTCAACCGCATGCAGGACCTGCCGATTCGCTACTTCGACACGCACCAGCGCGGCGACATCATGAGCCACTACACCAACGACATCGACACGCTGCGTCAGATGATCAGCCAATCGCTGCCCAACCTGCTCATGACGATCATCGTCATCGTCACCGTGTTCTTCATCATGCTGTATTACAGCGTGTGGATGTGCCTGGTCATCATTGCCGGCGTCGCCTTTATGACCTTTATGACCAAGCTGCTCGGCTCCAACTCCGCGCGCTTCTTTATCGCGCAGCAGACCGAGCTCGGCGTGGTCGAGGGCCATATCGAGGAAGTCATGAACGGCCAGAAAGTCGTCAAGGCGTTCTGTCACGAGTCCGCTGCCGAGGCCGATTTTGACGAGCGCAACGAGAAGCTCTTCGAGGTCTCGCAGAAGGCCAACATGTACGCCAACATCCTCATGCCGATCCTCGGGAACCTGGGCGACTTGCTCTACGTGCTGGTCGCGCTGACCGGCGGCATCTTCCTGGAGCTGGGCGTGCCCAACCTGAGCCTCTCGGGCATGGCGCTCTCCATCGCCGTCGTGGTGCCGTTCCTCAACATGACCAAGCAGTTCTGCGGCCAGATCGGCCAGATCTCGCAGCAGATCAACGCCGTGGTCATGGGCCTTGCCGGCGCCGAGCGCATCTTTGAGCTGCTCGACGAGGAGCCCGAAGCCGACGAGGGCTACGTGACGCTCGTCAACGCACAGGTGAACCCCGAGACCTGGCAGCTCGAGGAAGCCGACCACCGCACCGGCATGTGGGCATGGAAGCACCCGCACCGCGCGACCGGCGAGATCGAGTACGTGCCGCTGCGTGGTGACCTGGTCATGGATAACGTGGACTTTGGCTATACGCCCGACCACGAGGTGCTGCACGGCGTGTCCGTATATGCCAAGCCGGGCCAGAAGGTCGCGTTTGTCGGTGCCACCGGTGCCGGTAAGACGACCATCACCAACCTCATCAACCGCTTCTATGACATCGCCGACGGCAAGATCCGCTACGACGGCATCAACGTCAACAAGATCCGCAAGGCCGATCTGCGCCGCTCGCTGGGCGTGGTGCTGCAGGACGTGAACCTGTTCACCGGCACTGTGATGGACAACATCCGCTACGGCAACCTGGACGCCACCGACGAGGAGTGCATCGCGGCGGCCAAGCTCGCGGGCGCCGACGACTTTATCACCCGCCTGCCCGACGGTTACGACACCATGCTCACCGGCAACGGCGCGCAGCTGTCGCAGGGCCAGCGCCAGCTGATTTCAATCGCACGCGCTGCCGTCGCCGATCCGCCGGCAATGATTCTGGACGAGGCCACGTCGAGCATCGACACCCGCACCGAGGCCATCGTGCAAGCGGGCATGGATAAGCTCATGGAGGGCCGCACGACGTTTGTCATCGCGCACCGCCTGTCCACCGTGCGCAACGCCGACGCAATCATCTGCCTGGATCACGGCCGCATCATCGAGCGTGGCAACCACGACGAGCTGATCGCCAAGCGCGGATATTACTACCAGCTCTATACCGGAGCGTTTGAGCTGGAGTAGCTCAAAACATCCCCTACGCTCCCAACGGACCTCCCCGAGGGAGACGGGGTGTTTACTCCGTGCTCAAACATTCTCGCTTCGCTGCGGAACCGCGCGCGGAGCAAACACCCCGTCTCCCTCGGGGAGCTCCTGCGCACACGGTCTTTTCTCGCAGCCTGAAAAGAAGTGGTGAGGCCCTGGCCGTTTGGCCAGGGCCTCGTTTTGTAAGGATGATTTGGGAGGTGGTGGAGGACCAGTCTTTTTGGGACGGGGCTAAATTAGCTGGTTCTCCATCCCAATATCGATGAATCAACAAATCGCAACTGAGCCCTAATCCAAAAACAGCTAATTTAGCCCCGTCCCAAAAAGACTGCTTTGGCAGAACGTCGGGTGGTATCCTTGGTAGCCCTGTGCTGCAAACGCACCTTAAACGCAAGGAGTCCCATGGATCTTATCGCCCAGCTCGCCCGCGAGCTCAACTTTAAGGCCGCCAACATCGAGTCAGCCGTCAAGCTCATCGACGAGGGCAACACCATCCCCTTTATTTCGCGCTACCGCAAGGAAGCCACGGGCGGCATGGACGACGTCGCCCTGCGCGCACTCGACGAGCGCCTGTCCTACCTGCGCAATCTTGAGCAGCGTAAAGAGGACGTCATCCTGCTCATCGACGCCCAGGGCAAACTCACGCCCGAACTCGAGCAGCAGATTCGCGAGGCCACGCAGCTCCAGCGTGTCGAGGACCTCTACAAGCCCTACCGCAAAAAGCGCATGACTCGCGCGCAGAAGGCCCGCGAGGCAGGCCTTGAGCCGCTCGCCAACATGATCATCATGCAGGCCTCGGCCAAGAGCAGCGCACTCGACGCCGCCGCGGCATACGTCAACGAGGAGGCCGGCTTCGACACGCCCGAAAAGGCGCTTGCCGGCGCGGCGGACATCGTGGCCGAGACGGTGGCCGAGGACCCCGAGAACGTCGCCGACCTGCGCGCCTTTACGCAGAACACCGCCGACATCGTCGTCGAGGCCACCGACCCCACCGAGAAGACTCCCTACGAGCCGTACTACAGCTATGACGAGCCGCTGCGCCGTATTCCCAACCACCGCGTGCTGGCTATCGACCGCGGTGAGCGCGAGGGCAAGCTCCGCGTGCGCGTGAACGTCGACAGCGCCGCCGCCACGGCGCGCCTCGGCAGCCGCTGGCCCCGTCGTCAGGGCGTGTTCGCACCCGTCTTTGATGCCGCCATCGCCGACGGTTACAAGCGCCTCATGGCCCCCTCGTTGGAGCGCGAGGCCCGCGCCAAGCTCACCGTCCGCGCGCAGACCGAGGCCATCAACGTCTTTGCCAAGAATCTCGAGGGCCTGCTCTCGGCACGCCCCGTACGCGGCGCCCGTGTGCTCGCACTCGATCCGGGCTACCGTACCGGCTGCAAGGTCGCCGTCATGGACGAGACCGGCAAGCTACTCGACCACGGCGTGGTCTACCCCACCAAGCCGCGCCACGACGTCGCCGGCACCAAGCGTGAGCTCGCCCGCCTCGTCAAGAAGGACGGCGTCAACACCATCGTCATCGGCAACGGCACCGCCAGCCGCGAGACCGAGGAAGTCGTCTCGGAGTTCATCGCCGAACAGGCGCCTGGACTGCGATACACCATCGTCAACGAGGCCGGCGCATCGGTGTACTCCGCCTCCGAGCTCGCCAGTCAGGAATATCCCGACCTGGACGTCACCGTGCGCGGCGCCATGAGCCTGGGCCGTCGCCTGCAGGACCCGCTGGCAGAGCTCGTCAAGATTCCACCCCAGTCCATCGGCGTTGGCCAGTACCAGCACGACCTTGACCAGACCGAGCTTTCGCGCACCCTGGGACATGTGGTGGAGGACGTCGTCAACCGCGTGGGCGTCGACGTAAACACCGCAAGTGCGAGCCTGCTGGGATACGTATCGGGCATCACGCCGAGCGTAGCCAAAAACATCGTGGCCTACCGCGAGGAGAACGGCGCCTTTACCGATCGCCGGCAGCTTAAGAAGGTCCCCAAGCTGGGGCCCAAGGCATATCTCAACGCCGCGGGCTTCCTGCGCATCAGCGGCGGTAAGAACCCACTCGATGCGACGAGCGTCCACCCCGAAAGCTACGAGGTGGCCACGGCCGTCCTGGAGCGTGCGGGTGTGGCGGCAAGCGAGCTCAGCCGCGGCGGCGTGCCCGACATCGAGCGACGCATCGGCAGCATCTCGGCGCTGGCAAGCGACCTGGACTGCGGCATCCTCACGCTCATCGACATCGTCAACGAGCTCAAGAAGCCTGGCCGGGACCCGCGCGACGACGCGCCCGAGGTGGTCTTTAGCCGCTCAGCACTTTCCATCGACGACTTGGAACCCGGCATGGAACTCAAGGGCACGGTGCGCAACGTTGTGGACTTTGGCGCCTTCGTCGACGTGGGTGTGCACCAGGACGGCCTCGTGCATATCTCCAAGCTGGCCAACCGCTTTGTCAAGCACCCCAGCGACGTGGTGCGCGTCGGCGACACGGTCAAGGTGTGGGTCGAAAAGGTCGATCGCGACCGCAAGAAAATCTCCCTCACCATGGTGCAGGGCAAATAGCCGCCAAAGCGGACGTCCCCCTCTTCGCGGCGTGCAAAATTGCGAGTATTCAGCATCTCCCGATAGCCCCGCGGCGCTTCAGAGGGCCATAAAAGCAAAAACGGCCCCCGTTTTGGCGTTTTAGGGCCAAAACGGGGGCCGTTCCGCGCTTCAACCAGCTGGTAAAAGTCTTTACCATGCTGAAAACTCGCGATTTTGCACGTCGCCGCAGGGGGTACCCTTGCTTAGGGCAGAATATGGAAACCCAAAGCGGCGATATCCTTGGCAAAACCGCGCACGGTATCAAGCGAGACCTCGTACGGGTCACGGCCGATGTTCTTGCGCTTGGCCAGGATGCTATTTGGCACCGTGATGATCTGGCAACCGCAGGCCTCGGCCTGGTAAATGTTGATAAGCTCGCGCGTGGACGCCCACAGGACCTCACAGTTGGGCTTGGCAGCGGCCTTCTTGACCGACTCCGTCATAAACGGAATGGGATCGACGCCGGTATCGGCAATACGGCCGGCAAAAAGCGAGATGATGGACGGCGTTTCGGCGTCAACGGCATCGATCATCTCGTCAACCTGCGTAGGCGTAAAGATAGTGGTGACGTTGACCTTGATGCCATCGGCCGAAAGCTTGCGGACCAGCTCGGAGGTGGACTCGCCCTTGGTGGTCACGCATGGAATCTTGACGTAGACGTTATCTGCCCAGGTAGCAATCTCGCGGGCCTCGACCTCCATGGTCTCGACGTCGTCGGCAAAGACCTCAAACGAGACGGACACATCGGTGATGTGGGCCAGAACCTCCTTGGCAAACGCGCGGTAATCCGTCACGCCACCCTTCTTCATAAGGGACGGGTTGGTCGTGAAACCCTGAACGTTGCCGTTCTCGTACATGTCGAGCATGCCCTCGAGGTTTGCACCGTCAGCGAACATCTTGATTGCCATCTGCCTGATTCCTTTCGTTTGCATACGGCCGATAAGCTGCTAAACACTTTACCTACGTTTATCAAGGCGTGAACTGCGGTTTTTTATCTTCTCGGCGAACGGTTTTGCAGATTTACCATTTTTATATCGACATTCCAGCGGCAAAACGTTTTTGCCAATCATCGCGGTTGATTCCATTGGCGACTCAGAGACAGCGCTTCACCGGCGCGTTTTCACAACCGCTCCAAAACAAAAAGCGGCGACGCCTCATTTGAGACGTCACCGCTTCCGTGTAGGAGCCGGTTATCGGGTACCGTCAAGATTCTTTCGCAAATTGATTTAGCCGTCTCCGGCCCCGTCCTCTTCTAGCCCTCCGCCTTTCCCCTCAGCTCGTCCATCTCCTCCAGCTTCGACATGTCC
>NZ_JBQKDO010000022.1:0-23208 GCF_052121795.1 Collinsella sp. LCP19S3_B7 | reverse complement strand
ACGGTGAGCCCGGCGCCGCGAAGCGCCCTGGCCCTCTCCACCATTCTCCTACTGTATGCCATGCGGACTCCGTTCCGGACCTCAACGGTCCAACTTTTTGTCCGCAGTCCCGGCCTTGCGGAAAGCGCGTCCCAGAATCCGCGCCCAGAATGGGACATAGTTTCCGAAAGAAGGCCCTGAGGGAAGCTGTGTCCCGTTCGGAGCTGAAATACCGGGACGCAGTTTCCCTTACAAACAGAAGAAGGCGCGCTGCCTGCGGTTGATGCAGGCAGCGCGCCTTTTGCGTTGGGCCTCGTTGAGGTTCGAAGTCGTGGCTTGCGACCTTTAGGAGCGGGCGGCTCCGTCGACGGGGAGCACGGCGCCCGTGACGTAGGAGGACATGTCGCTCGCCAGGAAAACAAAGGCGTTGGCGACATCCTCGGGCTCGCCCATGCGACCCAGCGGAATGGTGGCGATGATGGGCTTGATGACCTCTTCGGGCAGGTTGGCGACCATATCGGTTTTGGTTACGCCGGGTGCGACGGCATTGACGCGAATGCCCATGGGGGCGAGCTCGCGCGAGAGTGACTGGACCATGCCGTTGACGGCAAACTTGGACGTGGGGTAACCGACGCCGGAGGGCTGACCGTACTTGGCGACCATCGAGCTCGTGGTGGTGATGGTGCCGCCGTGGCCGGCCTCGGTCATAATCTTGGCGGCCGCCTGGTGACCGTTAAAGACAGCGACGACGTTGAGGTCCATGACTTTGGCGAACTCCTCGGCCGTGTAGTCCAAAAGCGGCGAGCGCTGGGAGATGCCGGCGTTGTTGACGACCGTGTCCAAGCCGCCCATGTCGGCTGCAGCCTGGGTAAAAGCCTCGGTCACGGCCTCGAGTGAGGTGAGGTCGCAGGAGCGGCCCCAGACCTTGGCGTCGGGATAGGCGGCCGCCAGCTTCTCAACGGCCGCGTCGGCAGTCTCCTGGCGCGAGCCAAAGACGGTGACGGCGGCGCCCTCTTCGATAAAACGGCAGGCGATGGCATAGCCGATACCGCGCGTGCCTCCGGTGACGATTGCTTTCTTGCCCTCGAGCAACATAGTGCTTCCTCTCATCGCGGGCGGACACTCTCAGCACAGCGTAGCGGTAGCCGGAATCGACCGCGTTTGCATATCGGTGAACGGTAGCGCGCGTTACCGATGAGCGGCTCGCGCAAATGTGCTCTGCCGTTGTGCTTAGGGCAGGAGGCAAAAGGGCTCCCGTCCCACATCGGACGGGAGCCCTCAAAGCGCGTATTGCTAGGCGAGCGTTGGGTTAGTTGGCCATGACGCCTTCGGTCCAGGCCTCGACGTTCTCGATGCGCAGGACGTTGGCGACCTCGGCCACGCAGTCGACGCTGGCAAGCTCGGCGGCGGCAGCCTGGACGTCCTTCTCGAGCGCGCGGTGCGTCAGGAAGATGACCGAGCAGGTATCGCTGGCGCCCGACTTGCCGTCCTCGACCTGGTTGATGAGCGAGATCGAGATGTTGTGCTTGGCAAAGATATCGACCGTCTCGGACAGGGCGCCCACGCGGTCGGCGACCTTCAGGCGCACATAGTACTTGGTCTGGAGCTCGTCCATGGGCTTAAAGGCGAGGTTGTGGCCATAGGGCTCAATCTCGGGCAGCGGAGCCACGCCGCGGCTGATCTGCTCGGAGAGCGACAGGATATCGCCCACGACGGCGCTCGCGGTGGGGAAGGAGCCTGCGCCGGCACCGTAGAACATGGTCTCGCCCACGGCGTCGCCTACCACGTAGACAGCGTTCATGGCGCCGTTGACCTTGGCAAGCATGTGGTCGGCGGGAATCAGCGTGGGATGCACGCGGACGTCGACGCCGGCGTCGGTGTTGCGGGCGATGCCGAGCAGCTTAATGGTGTAGCCGAGCTCGCGGGCCTGGGCGATGTCCTCGGCGCCGATGGTACGGATACCCTGCTGGTACACATCGTCGGTGGTCACGCGGGTGCCAAAGCCGATGGAGGCGAGGATCGCCGTCTTGCTGGCGGCGTCGAAGCCGTCGACGTCGGCGGACGGGTCGGCCTCGGCATAGCCCTTGGCCTGCGCGTCGGCAAGCACGTCGGCGTAATCGGCGCCCTCGGCGTCCATGCGCGACAGGATATAGTTGGTGGTACCGTTGAGAATGCCGGCAATGGTCAGGATCTTGTTACCCACCAGGTCGTGCTCGAGCGTGCTCACGATGGGGATGCCGCCGCCGCAGCTGGCCTCGCACTTAATCTGCACGCCGCACGCGCGCGCCTTCTCGGCGAGCGTCTCGACATGACGGCCCAGCAGGGCCTTGTTGGCAGAGACGACGTGCTTGCCGTTCTCAAAGGCGGTGGTGAAGATCTCGGTCGCGGGATGCTCGCCGCCGATCAGCTCGACGACGATATCGACGGCTGGGTCGGTAACGACGTCATGCCAGTCACTCGTAAAGGCCTCGCGCTCAATACCGGCTGCCTCGGCCTGCTCCCAGGCAAGCGCGCAGGCGCGGGTCAGCTTAAGGTCGATGCCGTAGGCGGCCAGGTACTCATCGTGGTGGCTCTTGATCAGACGGGCCACGCCGCCGCCGACGGTTCCCAGACCGATCAGACCGACGTTCACGGTGCGCAGGGGTTCGCTCATAGATAGCTCCTTCGTGCATCTTATAGATTGATTGATCAAGTAATGTTGAGTGCATTCTAGCGTGAACCGAGAGCGCGTGCTCGCCAGGCAACAGGAGTCGCACAAAACGGCACCCCCGAAACGCTGCGGAAACATTGGAAACATGCTCGCTACAAACGGAACTCCGTAACAAACCGTCAACGTTTACGCCATAAGGTTTGCCCCGTACCGCAAGACGGCCGCACCGCGGCCAGCGAAAAAGGGGGACACCATGTTCAACATCAACAGCACGCTCAGCCGTAGGAACTTTCTCGCCGGCGCCGCGGCGCTCGGCAGCGCTGCCACGCTCGCTGGTTGCTCGTCGGGTGGTTCGGACGGCGGCTCCGCCGATGACGGTAAGACCTTCAAGATCGGTGTCATCGGCCCTCTGACCGGCGCCGCGGCAACCTATGGCGTTTCGGCCGAGAAAGGTGCCAAGCTCGCCGCCAAGGATTTCTCGACCAAGGATCTCAAACTCTCGCTTAAGTCCGAGGATGACGTCGCCGACGGCGAGAAGGCCATCAACGCCTTCAATACCTTGTGCGACTGGGGCATGCAGGCGCTCGTCGGCCCCGTCACGACTGGTGCCGCCGTCGCCGTCTCGGGCGAGATCGCCGACGATATGCTCATGGTCACGCCTTCGGCCTCGTCGCTCGACGTCACCAAGGATAAGACCACGGTCTTTCAGGTTTGCTTCACCGATCCCACCATGGGCGCCAGCGCCGCGAAGTTCTTGGCCGAGAAGTATGCAGACGCCAAGATCGCCTTGTTCTACAACTCCGGCGATACGTATAGCTCGGGCGTTGCCGACGCTTTTGTCGAGCAGGCCAAGGCTTCCAAGCTCGATATCGTCGATACCGAGACCTTTAAGGACGACTCTTCCACGAGCTTTACCAACCAGCTCACCAAGGCCAAGGAGGCCGGCGCCACGCTTATCTTTGCCCCGATCTATTACACGCCGGCGTCCGTCCTGCTCAAGAACGCCAAGGACATGGGCTACGACATGACCCTCATGGGCACCGACGGCATGGACGGCCTGCTCTCCGTTGAGGGCTTCGACACCTCTCTTGCCGAGGGCGTGCTGCTCATGACCCCGTTCTCTGCCGACGATGAGAAGAACGCCGACTTCGTCAAGGCATATAAGGACGCCTACAACGAGACGCCCAACCAGTTTGCCGCCGATGCTTATGACTGCATCCACGCGATTGTCGAGGCAATCGATGAGGCGGACATCGACATTACGGTCGACGGCGCCGACATTGCCGGCGACCTTGCCAAGGCTATGCGCAAGATCAAGATTGAGGGCCTGACAGGCGAGCTCACGTGGAATGACGAGGGCCAAGTCGAGAAGCCCGCTACGGCCTATGTGATTCAGGACGGCAAGTACATCGCCGCCTAAGTGCATATAACGAGACCGGTGGGGCCATGTTATTCAGGGCAGGAAAGCTTGTAACAAAACGGAAACATTACTTTCACACAATAAAATCTTTAAACTGTATAAATCGAAAGAAATACGCATAATTATGGATAAATGGATAAGGCAAAAGAAAAGTTCAAAATAATCGCCACTTTTCTCAACTAAAGCGTCTACTATTTTGCGAACGCCGAAGACGGCGGAGGATGGCCTGTTGGGTAACCGAAACCCGACGAGATTTGAGAGGAGAGCCGCATGTCGAGCCTCACCGGTAAGTCATTGAACCCTGTTATGAATCGCAGGAGCGTTATCGCGAGCGCAGCAGGTCTGGGGGCGATGTCCATTCTAGCTGGCTGCTCCTCCAACGGCGGCGACAGCGGTTCCGCTTCGAGCGACGCTTCGTTTAAGATCGGCACCATTGGCCCGCTGACCGGTGCCGCCGCGTCTTACGGCAAGTCCGTTACCCAGGGCGTCGAGCTTGGCTGCAAGGACTTCTCCACCAAGGAGCTGCCGCTTGCCAGCAAGGCCGAGGACGACCAGGCCGACGGCGAGAAGGCCGTCAACGCCTTTAATAACCTGCTCGACTGGGGCATGCAGGCCCTCGTCGGCCCGACCACCACGGGTGCGTCGGTTGCCGTTGCCGCAGAGTGCAGCAACGACCCCAAGACATTCATGATCACCCCGTCCGCGTCCTCCGAGGACGTCACCGACGGAAAGGATTGCGTCTTCCAGGTTTGCTTTACCGACCCCAACCAGGGCGTCAACGCTGCCAAGTTCCTGGCAGAGAAGTATGCGGACGAGAAGTTCGTGCTGTTCTATAACTCCGGCGACGCTTATTCTTCGGGCATTGCAGATTCCTTTAAGGCTCAGGCCGCTGAGTCTAAGCTCGAGATTGTTGACGAGGAGACCTTTAAGGACGACTCCGCTACGAGCTTTACCAACCAGCTGACCAAGGCCAAGCAGGCCGGCGCCACCATGATTTTTGCGCCGATCTACTACACGCCGGCGTCCGTCCTGCTCAAGAACGCCAAGGACATGGGCTATGACGTCAAGATGATGGGCTGCGACGGCATGGACGGTATCCTGGGCGTCGAGGGCTTCGACACCTCTCTTGCCGAGGGTCTGCTGCTCATGACCCCGTTCTCCGCCGACGACGAGAAGAACGCCGACTTCGTCAACGCTTACAAGGATAAGTACGGCGATACCCCCGACCAGTTTGCCGCCGATGCCTACGACGGCGTGCACGCGGTGGCCGAGGCCCTCAAGGAGGCCGGTCTTGGTGTCGACGCCGACCCGACCGAGGTCGCCGAGAAGCTGCCCAAGGCTATGCTCAAGATTACCGTTGACGGTCTGACCGGCAAGCTCTCCTGGAACGACAAGGGCCAGGTCCAGAAGGATCCTACGGCGTATGTCATCACCGACGGCAAGTACGTACTGGCCTAATAGGCCGCCTTACATAGAGCGGTTTTGATCCCAAGCAGGGGAGGTTTTCGCCTTCCCTGCTTGCTTGGTATCTGGGGACAACGTAACGTCCCTGTTTCATACATCAACTGGAAACCTATTCGAAAGGGGGATGTGGAACATGACGGTCTTTATCCAATACCTGGTCAACGGCCTGTCCATGGGCAGCGTCTACGCCATCATCGCGTTGGGCTACACCATGGTCTACGGTATCGCCAAGATGCTCAACTTCGCTCACGGCGATGTCATCATGGTCGGTGCCTATGTCTCGTTCTGCGCCACGTCGTATCTCGGCCTCCCGGGCTGGGCATCTGTAGTTCTCTCTTGTGTGGTCTGCACGGTTCTCGGTGTTCTCATTGAGGGTCTGGCCTATAGGCCGCTGCGCCAAGCAGGCCCGCTGGCCGTTCTGATCACGGCCATCGGTGTGTCCTACTTCCTGCAGAATGCCGCGCAGCTTCTGTGGGGCGCCACGCCCAAGAACTTCACTTCGCTCGTCACCTTCCCGGTGCCGGAGTTCTTGGCCAAGTTCAACGTAAGTGCCGTCTCGCTCGT
This sequence comes from Collinsella sp. LCP19S3_B7, assembly GCF_052121795.1. NCBI lineage: Bacteria > Bacillati > Actinomycetota > Coriobacteriia > Coriobacteriales > Coriobacteriaceae > Collinsella > Collinsella sp. LCP19S3_B7. The sequence goes on along the minus strand of NZ_JBQKDO010000022.1, from coordinate 17,131 downwards.
CACCATCGTCGCCTGCCTGGTTATCATGGCCGGTCTGATGATCTTTACAGGTAAGACCAAGATGGGCAAGGCCATGCGCGCCGTGTCCGAGGACAAGGCCGCCGCTCAGCTCATGGGCATCAACGTCAACCGCACCATCTCGATGACGTTCGCCATCGGCTCCGCCCTTGCCGCCATCGCCGGTGTGCTCCTGTGCTCCTACTCGCCGGTTCTGCAGCCCACCACGGGCGCCATGCCTGGCATCAAGGCCTTCGACGCTGCCGTTTTCGGCGGCATCGGCTCCATCCCCGGTGCCTTTGTCGGCGGCATTCTCATCGGCATCATCGAGGCGATGGCGCAGGCTTACATTTCCACGAGCCTTGCCAACTCCATCGTCTTTGGCGTTTTGATCATCGTCCTGCTCGTCAAGCCTGCCGGCCTCTTGGGCAAGTACGTACCCGAGAAGGTGTAGGTGAGCGTTATGAAGTTTCTTACAGACAAGCAGACGCGTCACGACTTTGTCACGTACGCCATGTGCGTTGTGGCGTTCGCCATCGTGTTCTTTATGCAGTCTAACCACATGATTCCGCGCATGATTGTCGGTCAGCTGGTTCCCATCACGGCCTATATCGTCATGGCCATCTCGCTCAACCTCGTCGTCGGCATCGCGGGCGACTTGTCGCTGGGCCACGCGGGTTTTATGAGCGTCGGCGCCTATACGGGAATCGTCACCGCCGTCGCGCTGGAGAGCGCCGTTCCGTCCGACCCGGTGCGTCTGATCATCAGCATTGTGGTCGGCGCTATCGCCGCTGCCATTCTGGGCTTCCTGATCGGTATTCCGGTTCTTCGCCTGAGCGGTGACTACCTGGCCATCGTAACCTTGGCCTTTGGCGAGATTATCAAAGAGATCGTTACCTGCCTCATTGTGGGCGTCGATTCCCGCGGCCTGCACGTGATCTTTAACATCACGGGCAATTCCACGATCGACGACCTGCACCTGCTCGAAGACGGCACCGCTATCATCAAGGGTGCCCAGGGCGCATCTGGTGTTTCGACCTACTCGACGTTCCTTGCTGGCGCCATCCTGGTTATGGTTGCGCTCGTGATTGTGCTCAACTTGGTCCGCAGCCGCACCGGTCGTGCCATCATGGCCGTGCGCGATAACAAGATCGCTGCCGAGTCCGTGGGTATCTCCGTCACCCAGTACCGCATGATCGCCTTCGTGGTCTCCGCCGCTCTCGCCGGTGCTGCCGGAGCCCTCTTCGGCGGTAACTTCTCGCAGCTCTCCGCCACTAAGTTCGACTTCAACACGTCGATTCTCATTCTGGTGTTCGTGGTCCTGGGCGGTCTGGGCAACATGCGCGGTTCCGTCATCGCGGCGGCGCTGCTCACGGTGCTCCCCGAGCTGCTCCGTCAGTTCTCGGACTACCGCATGCTCATCTACGCCATCGTGTTGATTCTGGTCATGGTCTTTACTAACAACCCGCAGCTCAAGGCGTTCTTCGCGCGCATTAAGGACCGCTTTGCTTCCAAGAAGGAGGTGGCAACCGATGCCCAGTAAGTTTGAGTTCAACAAGGGCAAGATGGTCCCGTATCCTTCTGGCGCCATCGTTCCCGCCCGCGACCTGGGCGAGCGCCCGGCGCTCGAGTGCATCCACCTGGGCATTGAGTTCGGCGGCCTTAAGGCGGTCGACGACTTTAGCCTGACCATCGGTAAGACCGAGATCGCCGGTCTCATCGGCCCCAACGGCGCCGGCAAGACCACGGTCTTCAACCTGCTCACCAAGGTGTACCAGCCCACGCACGGCACCATCCTGCTCGACGGTGAGGACACCTCGGGCAAGTCCGTCTACCAGGTCAACCGCATGGGTATCGCTCGTACCTTCCAAAACATCCGCCTGTTCAACACCATGACGGTGGAGGACAACGTAAAGGTCGGCCTGCACAACCAGGAGCGCTACTCCGGCTTTGAGGGCGTGCTGCGCCTGCCGACGTATTGGAAGCACGAGAAGGCCGCCCATGAGCGCGCCATGGAGCTGCTGTCTATCTTTGATATGGAACATCTGGCAAACGAGCAGGCCGGCTCGCTGCCTTACGGCGCTCAGCGTCGTTTGGAGATCGTCCGCGCGCTTGCCACCAATCCCAAGCTACTGCTGCTCGACGAGCCTGCCGCCGGCATGAACCCGTCCGAGACTGCGGAGCTCATGGCGAACATCGTCAAGATTCGCGACACCTTTGGCATTGCCATCATGCTCATCGAGCACGACATGTCGCTCGTCATGAATATTTGCGAGGGTATCTGCGTGCTTAACTTTGGCAAGGTCATCGCCAAGGGCACGGCCGAGGAAATCCAGAACAACGAAGCCGTTATTGAGGCTTATCTGGGCAAGCAGGATAAGGGGGAGAACTAAATGGCAGAGCCGATGCTTTCCGTCTACAACATCAACGTCTGGTACGGCGCCATCCACGCCATTAAGGACATCTCCTTTAACGTTAACGAGGGCGAGATCGTTGCCCTGATTGGCGCGAACGGCGCCGGCAAGTCCACGACGCTCAAGACTGTCTCGGGCCTGCTGCGCTCCAAGACCGGCTCCATCAAGTTTATGGGCGAGGACATTATCCATACGCCCGCCGACAAGCTGGTTGGCAAGGGCCTGTCTCAGGTACCCGAGGGGCGTCGTGCCTTTTTGCAGATGACGGTCGAGGAGAACCTGGAGATGGGTGCCTATACACAGCCCAAGTCCACGGTTGCTCCGGGCCTCGAACGTGTTTACGAGCAGTTCCCGCGCCTGAAGGAACGCCGTCGCCAGGTGGCCGGCACCCTTTCGGGCGGCGAGCAGCAGATGCTCGTTATGGGTCGTGCCCTTATGAGTAACCCCAAGCTGCTCATGCTCGACGAACCCTCCATGGGTCTGGCGCCGATCCTGATCGAGCAGATCTTCCAGATTGTCGAGGATTTGCACAAGGCCGGCACCACGGTGCTCCTGGTCGAGCAGAACGCGCAGATGGCGCTTTCCATCGCCACACGCGGCTACGTGCTCGAGACCGGCAAGATCACCATGACCGGCACCGGCCAAGAGCTGCTGCACGACGACAACGTCCGCAAAGCTTATCTTGGTGGTTAATCCATCCAGTAATAGGGGCGCTGACCAACTCGGTCAGCGCCCCTTTTGAAATGATCCGTTGGCTTGGTATTTAAAGTGCGACAATGCCGTGTGGAAATAGAAGTGTCATCTGGGGGTCTATCTATGCTGTACGAGTTTTGTGCCGAGAACTTTGAGCGGGTGCCGGCGGCCATTGCGGCCGGTGCGGGACGCATTGAGCTGTGCGACAACCTTGCGGTTGGTGGCACCACGCCCTCGGCCGGCGTTATCAGCGCTACGACCAGCTATGCTCGCGAGCACGATGCACGGGTGATGTGCATGATCCGTCCGCGTGGCGGCGACTTTCACTACAACCAGGACGAGCTGCGCATGATGGAGATGGACTTGGGCCTTGCCGTAAGCGCCGGCGTCGATGGCTTGGTCTTTGGTTGCTGCAAGCCTTGTGCCGGCGGATGGGCGCTCGATGAACTTGCGTTGGGCGCCCTTGTGATGGCTGCGGGCTGCGCGACCGAGGAGTGCAAGCGCGAGCCCATCGACATCACCTTTCACATGGCGTTTGACCAGCTCTCGCCCGAGGCTCAGCTCGACGCGATTGACACGCTCGCCGACTGCGGCATAACGCGCATCCTGACGCATGGCGGTGCCGCCGGCACGCCGATTGAGGACAACCTGGAGCATCTGTCGCACCTTATCGACTACGCGGACGATCGCCTGACCATCCTTCCCGGCGGCGGCATTTCCGCGGCCAACCGCGATACCGTGGCTGCGGCACTGGGCGTCTCCGAGCTCCATGGCACCAAGATCGTGCCGCTGGAGGTATAACCCGTGCCCCTGGTATTTGACGTTCAGCAGGCGAGCGGGAAGCCCGACGACAACCGGCGCCCTGGCACCGCGTGCCCCTTTTGCGATACCGAGGAACTCGCCAATATCATCCGGCGCGACGGTGACTGTATCTGGCTCGAGAATAAGTTCAAGACCCTGCGCGCCACCCGTCAAACCGTGCTGATTGAGTCGGCCGACCACGACGCAGATCTGGTGACCTATGCGCCGGACGAGCTGCATCATGTGATGCGGTTTGCCCTGGGTTGCTGGCAGCAGATGATCGATTCACAGCAGTATCGAAGCGTGCTCATGTACAAGAACAAGGGTCCGCTCTCGGGCGGTAGCCTCGTTCATCCGCACATGCAGATTGTGGGTTTGGAGCAGGAAGATGGCTATGCTTCGCTGACTTCCGCCAATTTCGAAGGCATCAATGTCTGGCAACAGGGGAGAATTGCGGTCAACATCTCAACCGAACCGATTATGGGGTTCTTTGAGGTCAACGTTTCAGCTCCGCGGGGAATCGCCGCCAGCGATGACACGCGGGACCAAGCCGAGGCGGATCTCTTCGCCGATGCGATCCAGGTAGCTCTGCGTTATATCCTAAACGAGCACCACGGTGGCCGTGCAGAGTCGTACAACTTGTTCTTCTATCACCTGGGCGGTCGGACCATTGCCAAGGCGCTGCCGCGTTGGGTGGTTTCGCCCTACTTTGTCGGCTATCGTTTGGCCCAGGTCAATGCCGAGACGACCCTCGATATCGATGCTGAGCGCCTGCGCGCGCATCTGGAAACGCTCGTATAGCAAGACTAACACCCGCGTAATGCGGACAGCCTAGCGTGCCATGGCGTCGCGGCCGGCCTCGACGCGCTTGCGCTGAGCAGCGCGCTCCTCGCCGGTTAGACGCTCAAAGAGATGCCCGATAAGCGAGGCAAGTATCTGCTGAAACAGCGTTCCGCACATGACGGGAAATACGACTTCGCCCGGAAAGTATTGCGTGGCGATGACGGCGCCCGAAGAGATGTTGCGCATACCGCAGGTAAAGCACATGGTAGTCGTTTCGCTATACGGCAGATGCAGTGCGCGGGCGACCAGAATACCGACGACAAAGCCGCTGATGGCGAAGATCAAAATAAAGAGGGCGACTTCCAAGCGCACCGCGTTCATGTGCAGCACGTACTCGCTCATGGCGGTGGAGTTCGACGCGATAACACCCATCATCATGAACTTGCAGGCGGGCGAGAGCGCGGGGGAGAGCTTCTCGTGTCCCCATCCGCGCGTGAGTTCGTTAATCACGATGCCGAGCAGGGCGGGGATAGCGATCATGAAGGCCATGTTCTGCATCATGCCCGGTACGTCGATCGAGACGGTGGCGCCCAGCAAGAGCTTAAGCGTGAGCGGAATCGTAACGGGTGAGATAACCGAGGACGTCAGGATGATGGTGAGCGCGAGCGGGCCGTTGCCGCCGAACATGCTAATCCACATAAAGGCAGTGACTGCCACAGGTACGCTGTACTCGAGCACGATACCGCAGACTAGGTTGGGGTTGGAGCCAAAGAACAGCGACCCCATGGCATAGGCTGTTATGGGAATAAGCGCCGCCGAGACCAGCAGCGCCAAAATCAGGTGCAGCGGACGGCGGAATACTTCGGCTACCTGATGGAAGGTGTTGCTGAGGGCACCTTGGAACGTCATAAAGGCAAACAGGGTGGGGACGATGGGCTTGAGTACGCCGATCTGCTGGGGAAAGAGCACGCCGAGCGTCACGCAAATCGGAACGATGATCTGCATATGCCCCGCGAGGAACTTACCCAGTCCAACCCATTGTTTCATATGCGCTTGTGACTCCCTTTGCTCGTGAATCCGTTTTGAATGGATATGCTAGACGCTCGCATGCGTCCGTGTGGCTGAAACGCCCGATTATTTCGAGGCTATTACCGCCCTCGTTTATCGAAACCACGGCGTGCTGGACGTTGTGCGTCCGCGCCGCACGGTATAATAAATCCGTTCAACAGATCTGCCTGCCGAAGCGGGCATACACAGAGGACTCATCGCTATGAACCGTGAGAGGTATCGCGGCGACCTGCCCCTATCGGGGGTGGGCGCCTATGTCATCGCTTAAGACAACGCATCGCTGGGCGGTCGCTCAGCAAAACCCCGAGCTCGAAAAGGAGCTTTCGGCTGGCCTGGGCATACCCGGGCTGGTGGCGCGCATTATGGTTGCGCACGGCATTACATCCATCGAGGAAGGCCAGCTTTTTTTGACGCCTTCGCTCGATCGCGACTGGGCGGACCCGCTCGTTATTCCGGGTATGGCGGTCGTCGTCGACCGCGTTGAGCGTGCTATTCGCAGCCACGAGCGCATCGCCGTCTTTGGCGATTTTGACGTCGACGGCATTACGTCGACTTGTCTGTTGACCGAGGCGCTGCGTTCGTTTGGCGCCAACGTCACGCCGTTTATTCCGCATCGTTTTGACGAGGGCTACGGCCTGTCGCGTGCGGCGCTCGACCGCGTTAACGAGCTCGCTCGTCCCCAGCTGATCGTGACCGTCGATAACGGCATTGCCGCCAAGGAAGAGGCCTCCTATCTGGAGAGCCTGGGGATCGATTTGGTGGTCACGGACCATCACGAGCCGTCCGACCAGGTGCCGCAGGGCGTGCCCCTGACCGACCCCAAGCTCGAGGACAAGGGTCCCTCGCGCGAGCTTGCCGGTGCCGGCGTGGCACTCAAGCTGGTGCAGGTCCTGGGCGAGCGTTTGGGCAAGCCGTCGTATTGGCGTTCGCTGATAGAGGTCGCGGCTCTGGGCACCGTGTCCGACATGATGCCGCTTACGCCCGAGAATCGCGCACTGGTCGCCGAGGGCATCCAGCAGATGCGCGTGACGGCCCGTCCCGGCTATATCGCGCTTGCCGCACTTGCCAAGGCCGACCTTTCTACCATTACGGCCGACGGCCTGTCGTTTTCGCTCATCCCCCGTCTGAATGCTGCCGGCCGCATGGCCGATCCCAAGCTGGCGCTCGACCTGCTGCTTGCCCGCGACCCCATCGAAGCGAGCGCGCTTGCCGCCGAGCTCGAGGAAATCAATCGCCAACGCCGCGAGATCGAGGCCGAGCTTACGCGCGATGCCATGGCGAAGGTCGAGGAGACTTATGACGGCGGGCGTGCAATCGTCGTGGGCGGCGAGGGCTGGCACGAGGGCGTCAAGGGCATCGTGGCGAGCCGCTTGACCAATCGCTATCACGTGCCGGCGCTGCTCTTCTCGATCGAGGATGGCGTTGCGCGCGGATCGGGCCGCTCGGTGGGCAAGATCAACCTGTTCGACGCCGTCGAGCGTTGCTCCGACCTGCTGATTCGTCGCGGCGGGCATGCCGGTGCGGTGGGTGTGGCCATCGAGGCATCCAAGCTCGATGAGTTTCGCCGTCGCCTTTCGGCCGTGCTATCGGAGCTTCCCGCCGAGGACTTTGAGGACACTGACGAGGTTGCCGCCACCGTTGATCTCTCCGAGCTAAATATCGAGACCATCGAGCAAATTTCCCGTCTTGAGCCGTTTGGCCAGGGCAATAAGGTGCCGCTTCTGGCCGCCGAGGGCGTGACGATGTGCGATCGCGCCGTGGTGGGCAAAACCGGCGAGCACATGCGCTTTGTGGCGACCGATGGTGCCGCGAGTGTGCCGGCCATCATGTTCCGCGTGCCGCAGATCGATAGGCTCATCAATTGCGACAGCGCCGTCGACTTGGTGTTCGAGGCCGTGGCCGAGCATTGGCAGGGACGTGTGAAGCCCAAGCTCATGATCAAAGATGTCTTGGTGCGCGATACCGCGGCGCCCAATATCGACGATCCGGCATGTGAGCTTCGCCGCGGCGTGCAACCGGCGGATTCTGGTCTGCGCCTGGAGTCGCGTAAACGCGAGACGCTCGCCCAGCTTTCTTATACCGAGCTCACGCGCTCGCTTATCCATAGCTTTATCGGCTCGAACCAGCCGCATCGCGCGCAGGTCGAGGCACTCGACGCGCTTGCCGACCATCAGAGCGTTTTGGCCGTTATGGGGACGGGGCGTGGCAAGTCTCTGATTTTCCATGTGCATGCCGCGCGCGAGGCGGTTCTTCGCGGGCGTGCGAGCATTTTTGTCTATCCTCTGCGTTCGCTCGTTGCCGATCAGGCCTATCACCTTTCCTCGACGATGGCCGAGCTCGGCATTGGTGTCGGCGTGCTGACTGGCGAGACCGTGGAGGCCGTACGTGATGACGTGTTCGCCGGCCTTGCTTCGGATCGCACCGGTATCGTTCTCACGACGCCCGAGTTCTTGTCTATCCACCGCGATCGATTTGCGCGTTCTGGACGTATTGGCTTCGTTGTTATCGATGAGGCGCACCATGCCGGTCTTGCTAAGGGTGGTGACCGGAGTGCATACCTCGATATGCCCGATATTCTTAAAGCCCTGGGCGACCCCGTTGTCATGGCGGCAACGGCTACCGCGACGGCTCCAGTTGTGGCAGAGCTTGCTCGCGTATTGCCGATTACCAGCACGGTGGTCGACGAGACCGTTCGCGAGAACCTACAACTCGAGGACGATCGTGACCTTGCGAGCCGTGAAAATCGCCTGGTTTCGATCGTTGCGACGGGGGAGAAGACCGTCATCTACGTGAACTCGCGCGACCAGTCCGTGGCGCTTGCCAAGACGTTGCGCAAACGTGTGCCCGACTGCGCGACCCATATCGCGTTCTATAACGCCGGGCTTGCGCGTTCCGATCGCCGACGCGTCGAGGAGGCGTTTCGAGATGGCAGCCTGAGCTGCATCGTTTCAACCTCGGCCTTCGGTGAGGGCGTCAACCTGCCCGATATCCGCCATGTCGTGCTCTACCACATGCCGTTTGGCGCGATTGAGTTTAACCAGATGAGTGGCCGTGCCGGCCGCGATGGGCAGCCTGCCGTGATTCACCTGCTCTATTCGTCTCGTGACGCTCGTATTAATGAGCGCCTGCTCGATTGTTACGCGCCCGAGCGCGATGAGCTTGTCACGCTCTATCGGGCGCTGCAGACCATGTGGCGCTCCAATCGTGGCAAGACGGGGGACGATTCATTCTGCGCAAGCGATATCGACATTGCGCAGATGTGCCTTGCAATCGACGCGCGCACGCCGGTCGATGAGCGTTCGGTGGCAAGCGGCTTGGGAATCTTCGAAGAGCTCGGTTTCTGTCACGTTTCGGGGTTTGACGATACCCGTCGCATCGCGATGACCGAAAACCCCGGGCGCGTGCAGTTGAGCAGGTCGATCCGCTATTTGGAGGGCTTGCGCTCGCGCATGGAGTTCTCGGCTTTCCGGAGTTGGGCACTCGATTCGTGCGCTTCTGATATGCTTACCAAAATTAACCGCCCGATCGTACCGCGGGCCTAGGGAAGGGGACCTCGATGGATGCCGCAGCCCGTACCGCCCATGATTTCGCCCTCCAGCCCTTTTCGGAGATGGAGCACTATACGCATGCCGATGATCTACCGCCCGAGATTATGGCGGACAGCTACGACAAGCTGGAGCGCCTGTGCCTTAAATATATGAGTGAGGATGACTTCTCCAAGGTGGAGCAGGCCTACTGCTTTGCTGCCGAGAAGCACTGCAACCAAAAGCGGCGCTCGGGTGAGATGTACATTAACCATCCCGTCGATGTGGCTATCATTTTGGCCGACCTTAAGATGGACTGCGATGTGGTGTGCGCTGCATTGCTGCACGATACCGTCGAGGATACCGATACCTCGCTTGCCGATGTTTCGGGTCTGTTTGGCGAAACCGTGGCAGAGCTCGTCGACGGCGTGACCAAGCTCACCAACATCGAAGTCGACAACATGGACGAAAAGCAGGCGCTTACGCTGCGCAAGATGTTCCTCGCCATGTCCAAGGACATTCGCGTCATCATCGTCAAACTCGCCGACCGCCTGCATAATATGCGCACGCTTGCCGCCCTGCGCGAGGACCGCCGCCTGTTTAAGGCGCGCGAGACCATGGATGTGTACGCGCCCCTGGCCGACCGCCTGGGCATGAGCTCTATCAAGTGGGAACTCGAGGATCTGTCCTTCTTCTACCTTGAACCCGACGCTTACCAGCGCATCGCCCGCATGGTGGCAGAGTCACGCGAGGTTCGCGAACGCTTTCTGGCCGAGACTATCAAGACGCTTACCGATGAGCTCGACCGCATTGGCCTTGAGGGTTTTCAGATCAACGGTCGTTCCAAGCACTATTGGTCCATCTATCAAAAGATGAAGCGCAAGGGCAAGGAGTTCTCCGAGATTTATGATCTGGTGGCGCTGCGCGTCATCACCCATTCGGTGCGCGATTGCTATTCCACGCTTGGTGCCGTGCATACTTTGTGGCATCCCATGCCCGGTCGTTTTAAAGACTATATCGCTATGCCCAAGGTCAATAACTACCAATCGCTCCATACGACGGTTATCGGCCCCACGGCCCGTCCGCTCGAGATTCAGATTCGAACCTACGAGATGCACGAGCAGGCCGAGTACGGCATCGCCGCCCACTGGCTATATAAGAAATCGGGCGGATCGTCTGCCTCCAAGACCAACGACGCACAGCGTCTGGACGATCAGATTAACTGGCTCAAGCACTCGCTCGATTGGGCAGCCTCTGACGAGATCACCGATGCCAAAGAATATCTGCACTCACTGAAGGTCGACCTGTTTGACCAGGAGATTTTTGTCTTTACGCCCAAGGGTGAGGTCATGGCGCTTCGTGCGGGCTCTACACCGCTCGACTTTGCCTACGCTGTTCATACCGAGGTCGGCAACCACTGCGTCGGCGCCAAAATCAACGGTGCGGTGGCTCCGCTCACGCACGAAATCAAGACGGGTGACCGTGTCGAGATCCTGACTAACAAGAGCTCCAAGCCGTCGCGCGATTGGCTCAAGATCGTCAAGACGCCTTCGGCCAAGTCAAAGATTCGCCGTTACTTCGCCGCTGCGACCAAAGACGATGACGCTGCTGCCGGTCGCGATATGCTGGCCAAGGACCTGCGCAAGCGCGGGTACGGCATCTCTACGCCGCGATCCACGCGTGCACTCAATGCCGTGGCGGAGCAGTTTAACTTCAAGCAACTCGAGGACCTGTTCGCAGCCGTTGGCGCGGGCAAGGTCGCCCCGCGCGCTGTGGGCAATAAGGTCGAGCAAATCTTGGATCCCAAGCCCGAGGAGCAGCTTACCAAGGCCGAAGCCATCGCTGAGGTCGTCAAGCAGCCTGCCCGCGGTTCCAACCGCAAACCGCAAAAGCGTGGCAAGAGCGCAAGTAACGGCATTATCGTCAAGGGCGAGAGCAACAGCGGCCTGCTGGTTCGTCTGGCGCATTGCTGCAATCCGGTGACGGGCGACGACATCGTGGGCTTTATCACGCGCGGTCGAGGCGTCTCGGTGCATCGTGCCAACTGCCCCAACGTCAAGGGTCTCATGGAACACCCCGAGCGCATGATTGACGTGGAGTGGGATGGTGCTGCCGATACGCTTTTCCAGGTCGAGATCGTGGTCGAGTGCTTGGATCGTATGGGCTTGCTCAAGGATGTCACCATCGCCATTGGCGATGCAGGCGGAAATATCCTTTCCGCCGCTACCTCGACCAACCGCGAGGGCATTGCGACCCTGCGCTTTATGGTCGAGATTTCGGACGCGAGCGGTCTGGATCCGCTGCTGTCATCCATCAGCAGTGTCGACTCGGTCTATGACGCACGCCGTCTGATGCCTGGCGAGGGTGGGGCTCAGCTTAAGCGTCGCGTATAGGCGTGACGAACGCACAACGGTAATAATATTGGCTACGTTCGAGGCATCGTTTGATGCCTCGACGCTTGTAGAAGGAGGACGTGCTCATGGCCATTGCAGCTTTGGACTTAACCCCTCGGGGTACGGCTTCGATTGAGGCGCTTGTAAACGGCCCCATTCAGACCAACAGTTACGCCGTAATCTCGAGCGGCGAATGCCTGATTATCGATCCGGCCTGGGAAGGTGAGCGTCTTGTGGAACATATCTATGCCAAGCATCCTGACGCGCACGTGCTAGGCGCTGTCTGCACCCATGGCCATGCCGATCACGTAGGTGGCGTTGCCGGAGCGCGAGCCGCCGTCGGTAAGGGTTTCCTATATGAATTAGGTGCGAAGGACGTGTTGGTATCTCTTGAGAATATCGAGGAGCAGCGAGCGATGTGGGGCATCGATACGCCCGATCCGGGCGAGCCGACGCGATTGCTTGCTGAGGGCGATACGATTGAATTGGGTGATATCTGCCTGCAGGTGATCGAGACGCCCGGTCACACACCGGGTGGCATTGTCTTGTTCGCCGCCACCGAGCAGGGAAGCATCGCCTTTGTTGGCGACACCCTGTTCCCGGGCAGCCACGGCCGCACCGATCTCGCCGGTGGCGACGAGGCGGCGATTCTGCGCTCGCTCTCCAAGCTCGCCCAGCTGCTTCCAGCCGATACCGTTTGTTTAACGGGTCATGGTGATTCGACCACTATGGCGCGCGAGCTCATGCAGAACCCTTTCATGCAGATGTAGCTTTGTAGTCAGCTGCTTAAGCACGAGAAGTGTCCAAACGTCAAGATATTTTCCCCAACGGGCCGATTCCGTAGGGCAAACGGTCAAAAAAAGTCTGTTTGGACGATATTCGTGAACAAACGAACGTTTACGCTCGGGTACGCCGTGGTAAAATCTCATGCGTTATCGGAGCAACCTTACAGGAGGTTTCTTTTATGCTCGTCAACGCAGCAGACATGCTCAAGAAGGCCGAGGCCGGCAAGTATGCTCTCGGTGCCTTCAACACCAACAACCTCGAGTGGACTCTGGCTATTCTCCAGGCCGCCGAGGAGGCCAAGTCTCCGCTGATCCTTCAGTGCACCGCTGGTGCCGCTAAGTGGATGGGCGGTTTCAAGGTCTGCGCCGACATGGTCAAGGCTGCCGTCGAGGCCACGGGTGTTACCGTTCCCGTCGCCCTTCACCTCGACCACGGTTCTTACGAGGACTGCTTCAAGTGCATCGAGGCCGGCTTCACGTCCATCATGTATGACGGCTCTCACGAGGAAACCTTCCAGCTTAACCTCGATCGCACCAAGGAGCTCGTTGAGCTTGCCCATTCCAAGGGCATGTCCATCGAGGCCGAGGTCGGCGGCATCGGCGGCACCGAGGACGGCGTGACCTCCAACGGCGAGCTCGCTGACCCCGCTGAGTGCAAGCAGATTGCTGACCTGGGCGTCGACTTCCTCGCCTGCGGCATCGGCAACATCCACGGCGTGTATCCCGCCGACTGGGCCGGTCTTTCCTTCGAGCGTCTGAGCGAGATCAAGGCTCAGACCGGCGACCTGCCCCTCGTTCTGCACGGTGGTACCGGCATCCCCGAGGATCAGATCAAGAAGGCCATCTCCCTGGGCATCTCCAAGATCAACGTCAACACCGACCTGCAGCTTGTCTTTGCCAAGGGCGTCCGCGAGTACATCGAGGCTGGCAAGGATCAGCAGGGCAAGGGCTTCGATCCCCGCAAGCTCCTCAAGCCTGGTCGCGACAACATCGTTGCTCGCACCAAGGAGCTCATGGAGGAGTTTGGCTCCGTCAACAAGGCGTAAGTAGCGGTTTAACTTTCCCGTCGGAGGCCCCGTTCACCCTACGCTTTTCCCTTGCGCTCACCTGGCTTTGCCAGAAGTCGCGCAATGGGAAAAGCTCCGGGTGAACGGGGCCTCCTTCGTTAACTCGCTACAGGGTTACTGGGCTGAATTATTTATTTGACTACCGTTCAGCGGTGTTGATGGCTCCCTTGTTGGGGCTTTCTTTTTATGTCGGTACAATGGTCTCAGGTTGTCGTTCTGCGTGGGAGTGGTTATGGCTGTCGTTAATGTTTTGCCTGCCGATGGAAAGGTTGTTGCCGAGGGCCCCGTTGGTTGCTCTGTTGATGTTTGCTGTGATGATTTTCGTCATCTCGATATTGGACTACCGCCTGAGATTCTTCGTCTTAAGGATGCCGGCTATTTGACGCAGGCTGTTGCTGCCTGCGATCGCCTTTTGGAGCAGAACCCTGAGCCTTCGCTGGCTGCTTGTGTTCGTGCCGAGCGGTATCGCATGATCGAGACGTCGTTTCATTTTTCGGTGTCGCGCGATCAGGCTATTGCGATGATCCGCGAGGAGTGGCCGGAGTTTACCGAGGATCAGTTTGACGACCTGATCGATCGCAAGCGCATCGACTGGCGCTTTATCGATGGTGAACTGTTCGTTCTCGACAACTTCCTTGATTCTTTGCGTGTGTATCCCAAGGAGGTTCCGGGCCTGCGTCCCGATTCTACGGATGGAACTGCGCTGCGCAATCAGATGCTTAAAAAGATGGAATCACAGGGCGGGCTGTCTCGTGCCATTACGCTTAAAGCATCCGTGTCTGTTCCCGGTGCTCTGGAGGGGGAGGCCGTTCGCGCGTGGCTTCCCGTTGCCGCAGCCTGCCGCCAGCAGTCTCATATCGAGATTCTCGATATGACGCCGGAGGGGGTCCTTGCTCCCGCGAACGCTTTGGCGCGTACCGCCTCGTGGGTTTCCTCGGCTGATCGATCGTTCTCAGTGACCTATCGTTATCTGATTGATGCCGCTTATTGCGATATCTACGGGGGAGCGCTTCCGGCGCATCCGTGTATGGACGCGCCGCTGCCCAAGGATATTTCCGAGGACCGACCGCATATTGCATTCACGCCGTATCTGCAGCAGCTGACCGAACATGTTATCGATGGTCTCGAGGATCAGCTCGACCGCGCTCGGGCTATCTATGATTATTTGACGCATCATATCGACTATCGATACCAGCCACCGTATCTGCTTCTGGGCTCTATCGCCGATGACTGCGCGCATTCGCTTCGCGGTGATTGCGGTGTTATGGCACTCACGTTTATCACCATGTGCCGCATCGCCGGCGTGCCCGCACGTTGGCAGAGCGGCCTGTACGTTGCGCCCGACTCGGTGGGCTCGCATGACTGGGCGGAGTTCTATACACCGCAGACGGGTTGGCTTAACGCCGATGTCTCGTTTGGATCCTCGGCACGCAGGATGGGGGAGGAATGGCGCCGCCGCCACTACTTTGGCAACCTCGATCCATGGCGCATGGTGGCAAACTGTCGGTTCCAGGCAGAGTTTGAACCCGTCTTTGACGGTATGCGTGAGGACCCCTACGATAACCAGATGGGCGAGGCCTCGGTCGACGGTCGCGGATGCCGCCAGCGCGAGATGCTCCGCACGGTCGAACTCATCGAAATGCTCGAAGTTCCATTTTCGGACTAATCTACGGAAAGCTGTGATAAACTAACTCACGCAATACGTGCCCGAGTGGCGGAATTGGCAGACGCAGTGGACTCAAAATCCACCGTTGGCAACAACGTGCGAGTTCGAGTCTCGCCTCGGGCACCATACATGCAAAAGAGCGTTCAAGGGGGTCGAGGCCCCCTTTTTCGTGTACGTAATGTGATAACGAGCGGTACGTGTTATTATCGCCAAGGCGTTGTTTCCGCAATGCCCTAAAGAGGAACCCGAGGGTTCCCACCTTTTGGCGCCAATGAGCAGCTGACTGGTCATACAACTTAGATTCTCTTCCTCATATCGAGGATGTCTATGTGTACGACCTGGTTGCAAAAAAGCGCCGGGTTATTTTTTTATGAATGGAGGTAGGGAAAATAGCTAAGTCTGATGACACCCGCATCAACGACGAGATCACTGCATCTTCGTGCCGTTTGATTGGCGTCGATGGCTCTCAGCTCGGCCTGTTCGCCATCCGCGATGCCCAGCGCGTCGCCGACGATCAGGGTCTCGACCTTGTCGAGATCGCTCCCAACGCGGAGCCGCCGGTCTGCAAGGTCATGGACTACGGTAAGTTCAAGTACCAGCAGGCCATGAAGGCCAAGGCTGCTCGTAAGAACCAGTCCAAGGTCGAGGTTAAGGAAATGAAGTTCCGACCCAAGATCGACGTTGGCGACTACGAGACCAAGAAGGGCCACGTTCTGCGTTTCCTCAAGAAGGGCGCACGCGTTAAGATCACCATCATGTTCCGCGGCCGTGAGATGGCTCACCCGGAGCAGGGTCTTAACGTTCTCGAGCGTCTCGCCGAGGATCTTAAGCCTTACGCTACGGTCGAGTCCAAGCCTAAGATGGAAGGCCGTAACATGCTTATGCTGCTCGCCCCAATTAAGGGCGCCTTTGATGAGGATAAAGCGGCAAGTGATACTAAGTAACTAGTGTTCTGTAACCGATTAAGGAGTATTTCATGCCTAAGATGAAGTCCCACAGCGGCACCAAGAAGCGTTTCCGCAAGACTGGTACCGGCAAGCTTATGCGCGCCAAGGCTTTCAAGAGCCACATCCTGAGCAAGAAGTCCACCAAGCGTAAGCGTGGCTTCCGTCAGGAGACCGAGATCGCCGCTGCCGACCGCAAGGTCATCAAGTCGCGTCTCGCCTAAGTTAGCGTTCCCGTTTTTCGTTTAACCGTCTAGGAGTTGATAGAACATGGCACGTATTAAGCGCGCAGTTGCCGCCAAGAAGAAGCGCCGTACCGTTATGCACCGTGCGAAGGGTTACTACGGTGCCGCTTCGCGTACTTACAAGCATGCTAAAGAGCAGGTCCAGCACTCTCTGCAGTATCAGTACCGTGACCGCCGCAATAAGAAGCGCGAGATTCGCTCTCTCTGGATCACCCGTATCAACGCTGCTGCTCGCCTGAACGACATCTCTTACTCTCAGTTCATGCACGGCCTGAAGGTCGCCGGTATCGAGCTCGACCGCAAGGTCCTGGCTCAGATGGCTTACGAGGACATCGAGTCTTTCAACGAGCTGGCTACCATCGCCAAGAAGGCTCTCGAGGCCTAATTGATTCTCTTGAATCGCTAGGGGAGTGTCGCGCTGTGCGCGGCGCTCCCTCTTTTTATCTAAGGCGCTGGTTTATATAGCAAAAGCGCGGGTAGATAGATACTTACAGGTGACCGATCTTTATATATCTCTTAACCGAAGGGTCATCATCTGATACGTGCAGTATTTCTGCACCAGCCTTTCTATTACTTATATAGGAAGCGATATATTGTGTAGGACTTGTGAAGAGTGGAATTGACGTCCCACATCGCTTCGCGGTCTGGCAATATATCTCCTTGCCGCGCGGCCCGGTCGGACCGGGAACCGGCGCAGGCGTGCACCTTGAGAACCGGATACTGCGAGGATGGACACACCAGATGTGTCGCA